>JAFLUR010000021.1 GCA_022508725.1 Oscillospiraceae bacterium | reverse complement strand
CTGCACGTTTTTAAAGTTTACGAATATGCCCTGCGCCGTTTCGGGACGCAGATATATCTGCGCCGAGGAATCCTCGGTGACGCCCTGAAAGGTCTTGAACATAAGATTGAATTGTCTTATATCGGTAAAATTATGCTTTCCGCAGTCGGGACAGGGGATATTGTTATCCTTTATATATTCGAGCATTTTGTCGTTGCTCCAGCCGTCAACAATAATCGATTCGCCCTTTGAAAAGGCATAATCCTCGATAAGCTTGTCCGCGCGGTGCCTTGATTTACATTCCTTGCAGTCCATAAGAGGATCGGAAAAGCCGCCGACATGACCCGACGCGACCCATGTGCGCGGATTCATAAGTATCGCGCAGTCTATGCCGACATTGTATTTGTTTTCCTGTATAAATTTTTTCATCCACGCCTTTTTGACATTGTTTTTGAATTCAACGCCCAAAGGACCGTAATCCCATGTATTTGCAAGTCCGCCGTAGATTTCGCTGCCGGGGAAGATATAGCCTCTGCCCTTGCACAGCGCGGTGATTTTATCCATTGTCTTTTCGGTGTTTTTCATAAATAACCTCCGTTCCGCCGCCGCTCAAGCCGCGGCTGCAGTATAATTATTCGGTATTCCGCCCGCGTCTGCGGCGGTATGTCTCCCCGTATATCCGAATTTTTCCGGGAACGATCCGGAAGCTTCCGAGCGGGTCCGTTATATTAAGTTTAGCCGGATTTTTCGCTTTTGTCAAGGGGTAAAAGCGCTTATTTGAAATTATATAAAAATTTATCCAAAATTTTTTTTGAGATAATCGATTTTTTTTGTTGAAATTGTAAAAATATATGGTATAATAAATATATGAAGATATTTTATCGACCTGATGTAAATGACGGGGAGGTGTTGTTTTTGGCGCGCGGTGCGAGAGTTGTTTCCGAAAACGGAATGTATCATGTACTGCTCAGAAGTACGGGAAAGGTATTTGATACGGACAGCGATTACAGGCGGTTTATCGCCATTATGACAAGCTGCTTTTCAAAATACGGAGGATTGCTCGGATACGCCTTGCTTCCGGGACGCGTTCATATGATCGTTCTGGATAAAGAAAATAAGCTCAGTACCGTTGTGCGTGTTATAACAGCAAAATACAGCCGATATAAAAAAACGTCGGTCTTTTACGATCGCTTTAAATGCGAGCCGGTCGCCGACAACACAACGCTTGCGGAATTGATCGAGTTCATAAATTCGCCTCCGATGCTGTCGGAAAGGCAGCCCGCATATTGCAGCGGGGCAGATAACGAATGTGAAAAATGTCCGCTCGATACGGCGGAGCTTGAAAAAAGAAAAGCAAAGGCGGAAACGTTCCGTATGTTTATGGATGACTATAAAAATATGGACGACGAGGAGATCGGACGGTTTATAAAATTACTTACCGGTATCGACGCGGGCGGCATAAAGAATCTTGCCGACAGGCGCGAATGTATCGCGCTGCTGATGCGGGATCGCAGGATAAGCGCGCGGCGGCTTGCCGGTATTCTCGGGATAAGCAGGAATTGCTTTTCTCCGGACGGTACGAATGATGAAAAGGACCGGGATCGAAATGAGGACCGGAATAAAGATAAGAATGAAAATTACAAAGGCCCGGAAAAAAATCCGCAGACCGGCGGAAGAGATCTTGATGTGTGGCTGCTTTAGGCGGCTCGGGATCGACGGGAGATTGACGGGAGATTGATATGAGAATGGGAGGTTCGTCCGCGCAGATTAGTCTGAAATCACAGTTTGTAACGGTATTTTTAAGGCATATGTTTGTGTCGGCGCTTGCGGTGGTGTTTGGTTTGGGGGCATTTTGGTGGCTCCTTACTCAGAGAATGACAAATGTTTTGTATTCGTGTGTATTTATCTGCATTTATTTCGGTATGATGTATGCCAAATGCTCGCGTATTGCCGGGCATGACCTGAAAGGATATGCTCAAACGAAGGCGTATCCGGCAAAGGGTATCGTGCTTATTCTGCCTGTTTTGGCGGTGACGCTTTTGCTTGACATCGTCAGGCTTGCGGTGTGGAAAGCTGCGGCAACCGAGCGGGGACTCGAGAGTATCGGAGCGCTTGCCTGCAATACGGCTTTTATATTGTGGAATTTTACATTTAACGGCGTGATGGCCATTGAGAGGGACAGCGTGTCTTTCGCGGGACATACGGCAATATATGCGGTCCCGCTTGTCTCGGCGTTTTTGGGATATTTTGCGGGATATAAAAAATTCGTCATTACCGAAAAGCTGCTGCCCTTTATTTATGAAAAGGAGGATGAGTCGGAGGAGTCCGGATAATGCTTTTTTGCGGACACGGATTTTTTTGGGGTCTGTGTTACGGTTATCTTGTAATGAAAGGAATAGTTTGTCGATGGATGAAAAATTTAGTTTGGACAGTTTGAACGATATGGAAAGAGATCTGTTGGGCGAGGTCGGCAATATAGGTATGGGAAGAGTCGCTACGGCGATGTCGGATATGCTCTCAAAAACAGTGGGAATATCGGTGCCTGTCGTTAATATTGTGGATTTGTGTGAGCTCAGCGATACCCTCGGAATGGCGGAAAAGAGGGTGGCGGGAATTCTGTTCGGTTTATCGAATGATATAGACGGTATGATAATGTTTGTTATGGAGGAGAGATTCGCAAAGGAGGTCATCACCGTTATCACGGGAGATGACAGCGCGGATCTGAGCTCGCTTAATGAAATAAACACATCTCTTCTTCAGGAAATAGCAAATATCATGGCGGGTTCTTACTTGGGAGCAATATCCGAGCTGGCGGATTTTACCATAGATATGTCGGTACCGTATCTTGCCGTGGATATGCTCGGGGCGATAATGAATATACCGGCGGTGGAATTCGGAGAGATAGGAGATAAGGTTCTTTTGATAGAGGAGCAGATAATAGGAAACGACAGCAATTTCGACAGTTATCTGGTTTTAATCCCTACGCCGGAATCGCTTAAAAAATTATTGAATAAGGTGGGTGGCATATATGGCATCAATTGTTAAGGTGGGTATAGCCGATTTGAATGTTGTAAAGTCACCCGACAGCCTTATATCATATGCCCTCGGTTCATGTGTAGGTATATGCTTGTATGATGAAATGGCAAAGGTTGCGGGTATGTCGCATATCCTTCTTCCGTCAAAGCTGGAGAGCGACTCCAATCTTATGAAGTTTGCCGATACGGCAATACCTCTTTTGGTTGAAAAAATGGTTGAGAAAAATGCGAGAAAAATAAGAATGGTGGCAAAAATCGCGGGAGGCGCGAATATGTTCTCCGGAATGATGCGCTCGTCAACAAGCCGTATAGGCGAGAGAAATGTGGCGCAGACAAAGGAAACTCTTAAAAAGCTCGGAATAAGAATAGTGGCGGAGGATACCGGCGGTACATACGGAAGAACCATAGAATTCAGCGGTGAAACGGGAATTTTATATGTGCGCTCCATTTCAAATCAGAACAAGGAACTGTAAAATTTCAGCGAAGGAGTCTGTTGAACAAGCGGGTATACAGACTCCTGCCTTGAATTTGGGAATATTTTGAAAATCATACGGTGTACCACAGAATAAGATTTAAGATACATAATGCAAACGAAACCGCGCAGGCGGTGCACAGTGTAATAAATACACTGCGGAAAGAGATTGCGGGAGCTTGTTTTTTTCTGTTCTTCTTTATGCATCTGTCTATTACGCGCTCCGCTTCATCCAAAATACCGGGATTTTTATTCATGATTGTTCCAGCCTTTCGATAGTTATTTGATAATTGTTTAACAATTATAATAGGTAGGATTTCGTTATATCCGAACAGGAAATTCATAAAATAATTTCCTATATATTAAGTATCTTATAATACAAGTATCTTCATACAGAGCTTAAAATATACATAATCACGGCATTTTTACAAAAGACGGATATATAAGGAAAATACGCTAATTTTCGGATATGCGGAAAATCGGCGGTTTTATGCGGTTTTTGCCAAAAAAAATCACCGTCGGTTACATATTTGACGCAGATACATTTTATTACAGAAGAATTTATTGTTTTACAATGATATTTAATTATAAAAAAAACTCTTGATTTTTTTTTTTATGAGTAGTATAATATATATGATATTGTATGGAATATGAACAGACTGTAAAAAAACCGGGAGAACCAAAAAAACGGAAAGGCATTTTTTACAGGTGTTTTTGATGTGAAAAACAGGGGGAGCATTGTTTATGGAAGGGATAGATCCGGTAAGCATTTACAGGCAAAAAATAAATACGATAAACAACCGGGTGAACGCAAGATTTGCGGCGGTAGGTATCGATACGGGATTTTCCGGGATACTGCAGTCGGTCCGGGACACGGAAAACGTGAATAAAACAAACAAAGCCTCGCAAACCGACGAGAACGAAAGGCTTGCCGGAATTAAAAAAGCGATAAAGCATTTGGGCGTGTCAAACGGCGGCAATACCGCAAGCTCGATCACGGGGGTACTTGCTTCGGAGCTCGGCGGCGGAATTAACGACGAGCTTAAAGACGCCATGACCGAGCTCGGTCTGTCATCCGATATCTTGGGCTTGTCGTCAAGCAACGCTTTGTTGGACGCTCTTTCGGGAGATTTCGGCACGCAGAGCATGACAAACGGTATCATGTCATACGCACTCACAAATATGCTGGCAAATAAGCTTGCGGCGGATAACACCGGCACGTCGGGTACATATAACGCCTATTCGGGCAGCGGGATCTTCAGAATGAGCAATATAAATCCCAATGCGGAAGTGGGAAAACGGACGGAATACGAATATCTGATAGGAAAAGCGGCGGAAAAGTACGGTGTGAACGAAACGCTTATAAAGGCGATCATGAAAGCGGAATCCGATTTCGATCCGGAATGTGTATCCAAAGCCGGAGCGGTCGGTCTTATGCAGCTTATGCCCGAAACGGCAAAGGTCATGGGAGTGACAAACAGCTATGACGAGGAACAGAATATAAACGGCGGAGTGGGATATTTCAAAAAACAGCTCGACGCTTACGGCGGCGATGTGAAAATGGCTCTGGCGGCTTATAACTGCGGACCCACAAGACTCAGAAATCTCGGAATAACAAGCCTTGAGGATCCCGCCGATTTTGCCAAGCTTCCCGCCGAAACAAGAAATTATGTCAATAAAATTATAAACAGTATAAAATAAATATATATAAATCAAGAGGTGAATGTTAAAATGATAATAGGTTCGATATTTAATCAAAGCGAGTATCTCAATAAGGCTCTTGATGCGGCATGGACGCGCAACAGTGTGATAGTGAATAATATATCGAATATAGATACGCCGAATTTCAAAGCGTCGAAGGTGGAGTTTGAATCCCTGCTCAGCGCGGCGATCAACGGAGACGGATTGGCAATGAAAAGAACCGATCCCCGTCATATGAAAGGCGCGGGCGTTGATGAGATCGTTCCGGTGATCTCAAAGGACGTTGAAACGGATATAAGAATGGACGGAAATAATGTCGATATGAATACGGAGCAGGCGGAGCTTGCGAAAAATACGCTCAAATATTATACTCTGATCCAGAAAATAAATCACGGATTTTCGGATTTGAGAACTGTAATAGAATCAAGATAAAACAGAAGTAAAACAATAAGTAAAGGGGTGGATCTGTAATGGCATTTTTAAGGACGCTCGGCGTGAGCGCATCGGCACTTACGGCTCAGAGCTTCAGAATGGATGTTATAAGCGAAAATATAGCAAATGCCGAAGTTACAAGGACCGCGGACGGTGATCCGTACAGAAGAAGAAACGTTATTATGGGTGAGAGAACGGCGGTTGTCAGCTTTGCCGACGAGCTTGAAGGAGCAAGAAACAGGCTCAGGGGCGACGGCGTTCAGGTCGTTGAGGTTTACGAGGATCAAAGCGATTTCAAGATGGTTTATAATCCGGGACATCCCGATGCCGACGAAAACGGATATGTAAGCTATCCCAATGTGGATACGGTGACCGAAATGGTTGATCTTATATCCGCAACAAGGTCTTATGAGGCTAATGTTACGGCATTCAACGCGACGAAAAGTATGTCTATGAAGGCTCTTGATATAGGCAAATAACAGTGTGAGGATGGTTTGATATGAACAGTATAAATGCGGCGGGAGGGTATCCCGCGGGAATAGACGGGCAGTATGAGCTGATAAAACAGAATATTATGCCGGAAGAGGACACGGTCCGGACAAAAGAAACGTTTAAGGATGTTATCCGCGATTTTCTGGAGCCGGTAAACGAGCTTGAATTTCAAGATAAGCTGTCCAATGCCGAGCTTATGATAGGAAATGCCGATAATCTTCACTCAACGATGATTGCCGGGCAGTATGCCGAGTTGTCGCTGAAGTTTGCGCTGGCGGTAAGAAATAAGGTTATTGACGCTTATAATGAAGTTATGAGAATGCAGATTTAATTGATGGGAGGATAAACTGAATTGGACAATAATGCCACAATGAAGTTTTTTAAACCGCTTAAGGAATATTGGGATAAGCTTGAAAAAAACAGAAAAATATTATATCTTTCCGTCGGAGGCGGATTGCTTGTTCTCATTATTATTCTTGTTCTTTTGATGAACCGCACGGAATATGCTGTACTGTACAGCGGTCTGTCCTCTCAGGAAGCGGGAGAGATCATGACAAGGCTCAATGATCTTGAGGTGCCTGCCAAAGCAAGAGGAACGGGAACCATTCTTGTGCCGGAGAAAGTAGAGGACGCCCTGCGTATGCAGCTGTCGGCGGAGGGGTACCCAAAAAGCGGATTAAATTACGATATGTTTGAAAAAAGTACCGGCTTCGGTACGACCGACTATGAAAAACAGAAATATATGCAGTTCCAGATACAGGAAAGATTGCAGGGGACGATCAAAACTCTTGATAATGTGGAAGATGCTATTGTAAATTTGTACATACCGGAAAGATCGTCGTTTGTGCTTAAAAGCGATATGGAAAGCGCATCGGCATCGGTAATTCTTCGCATAAAAAGCGGAATGGAGCTTACGAGCGCTCAGGCAAAGAATATTACGGGACTTGTTGCCAAAAGCGTTCCGGGACTCAGCGAGGATGATATTTTCATTACCGATACCATGGGTAATACCCTTAATAAGACCGATTCAAATCAGGCGGAGCTTGCGGGAACACAGCTTCAGCTTGAGGATGAAATGAGTAAAAGCTATAAAGAAAAAATCGAAAATATGCTTGCGCCCGTTCTCGGCGAAACAAAATTTGTTGTGGCGGTAAGGGCAGAGCTTGATTTTGATAAGAGAACCACCGAATCCACCGTATATGAGCCTGTTGAAGGCAGCTCGGACGGTATCCCGGTAAGCATAAACGAGTCCAAGGAAAAGGCGCAGGGCGCCGAAACGGCGGGAAATGTTGGAATGGACGCCAACGGCGGAGCACCGGAATATCCGGTTGTGAACGGCGGCGGCGGAAATTACGAGAGAAGCGACAAAACGGTCAATTATGACGTAAACACCACAAAAAATCTTATCCAAAAATCGGAGGGTACGCTTGAAAATCTCTCGGTGTCCGTAATTCTCGATAATCAGGACCTGCAGGCGGGAGCCGCGGATAAGGTGAGAACGCTCGTTGCCGGGGCTGTCGGAATGCCGGCGGAAAGAGTCGTTGTGGAAAGCATGAACTTCTCCGGCGAGGCGACGGCGGCGGAAATGATGCTTGAAGAGGCAAGAAATACCAACGAATATATAAGAAGACAGATGTTTATCAGAAATGCGGTTATCTTTGGCATTATCGCTCTTGTTATACTTGCGGTCATACTTGTTGCCGTGGCATTGTACAACAAGAAGAAGAGAGAAGAGGAAGAAGAACGCCTCAGACTCGAAGCGGAAAGACGCGCGGAGGAAGAGAAGAGGATCGGTATGGCTATCGGCGCCGGCGAAGACGGCGAAGAGTTTTCCGAAAAGAAATCGGATAAGCGTATGTTTATCGAGAACAATATTTCAAAAAATCCGGAATTCGTTGTTCAGCTGCTTCGTAACTGGCTTGACGAGTATAGGGACTGATATTTACAGGACAGTTAATCCCGGGGGTATATCCCCCCGGGAATCGACCGGAAAGGAATTGATAACAAATGGCTAAAGATGCGACTAAGTTGACCGGCAGTGAAAAGGCGGCAGTGCTGCTTATATCGCTGGGAAAGGACCTTTCGTCACAGCTCTTTAAATATCTGCGTGACGAGGAAATCGAACAGCTTACGCTTGATATTACGAATATGCGCTCGATAGACCCCGAAACAAGGGAAGCGATAATAGAAGAATTTTATGAGCTTTGTCTTGCGCAGAATTATATCTCGGAGGGCGGTATAGAGTATGCCAGAGAGCTGCTTGAGGATGCCCTCGGAAGCGAAAAGGCGTTTGAGCTTATAGGAAAGATCACATCATCGCTTACGGTACGCCCGTTCGATTATCTGAGAAGAGCGGATCCGGAACAGATTTTAAGCTTTATACGAAACGAGAATACACAGACAATGGCGCTTATATTCTCATATTTGAAACCGCAGCAGGTTGCTTTGGTTCTCGGAGAGCTTCCGTCGGAGCAGCAGGCAAAAATAATCGAGAAAATAGCTAACATGGAGAGAACGTCTCCCGAATATATAAAGGAAGTCGAGAGAGTGCTCGAAAGAAAGATGTCGTCTCTCGGCGCAGAGGATTATACCGTTGTCGGCGGTATCCAGAGCACTGTCGATATTCTTAATTCCATCGATATGGGTACCGAAAAACGTATTCTCGATACTCTCGACGAATACAATAACGAGCTTGCCGAGGAGATCAGAAAGAGAATGTTCGCGTTCGAGGATATTGTCAAGCTCGATCCGCGTGCCATCCAGAAGGTACTCGGAGAAACAGACAACAAGGATCTGGCTGTTGCGCTCAAGGGTACGACTCAGCAGGTAAAGGATGTCGTTATAAACAATATGTCCGCACGTTTGCGTGATATGATTATAGAGGATATCGAATATATGGGTCCGATACGAATCAAGGATGTTGAAATCGCACAGCAGAAGATCGTCAACACCATCAGACGTCTTGAGGAAATGGGCGAAATCATTATCATGCGCGGAGACGGAGACGAAATGCTTATATAGTGGATTTGTGAGGTTAAAAGAGGTGAAATGTTTTGCTGCAAAAAATTTATAAAAATATCACAGTGTCCGATGAACCGTATGTATTCAATTCCGAACCCGCGGTAAATGCGGAGGCGGAAACGGAGGACAGCTTGGAAGCAAGACAACGCCGTCTTGAAGAACAGATCATGCAGTCCGAACTGAATATCAAACAGCAGGAAGAATCGATACTCGGGGCGGCAAAAGCGCAGGCTTCCCGCATAGTCGGCGAGGCCGAGCAGCAAGGTGAAATGATAAAAAACAAAATGTCGCAGGAGGGACTCCTGAACGGACTGCGTCTTGCGGCGGAGGAATACTGCGAGGAGTATTTGAAGCTTGAAAAATACAAACAGCAGTTGAAAATCGGATGCGACGAACGCATAAAATCGATAGAGGATCAGATAATCGAGATTGCGTTTGTTCTTGCGGAGAAAATAACCGATATCGAAATAAGCAGAAACGATGAGGCTTTTTTTGCAGCCGTGAAAAATGCTCTTGAAAGGGTAAAGGATGATAAAGAGCTGGCGGTTGAGCTTTCACAGGCAAACGCGCAGCGCATTGACAGAATGGAAATAAGAGAAACGTTCAAAACAAGGGTGAACGAAAATTTCGGAATTGACGATATGCTGCTTCATTCGGAGCACGGCACGATAGATATGTCGATACGCAGCCGGTTTGAAAATTTGAAAAAGGAGCTTCTCGATAAATTAAAATAAGTCGATCCGGTTTTTGATTAAAACGATAAAAAGGAGACTGAGCCGCAGTGATAGGTATTGATGAAATAAAAAATAAAATACAAGATATTGATACCTATGACTATTACGGCAAGGTATCAAGGGTCACGGGACTTACCGTGGAATCGGACGGACCGGTGACGCAGATAGGAGAGCTGTGCAGGATATATTCGCTTGACGAAAAGCACAGCACTGTGGCGGAGGTGACGGGCTTTCGCGAAAGCAAGGTCGTTCTTATGCCGTTCAGCGAATTGCGCGGTGTGGGACCGGGAAGCAAGATAATATCGGAGAAAAGATCGCTTCAGGTAAAAATCTCGGATTCGCTGGTGGGCAGGATCCTTGACGGATTGGGAAATCCCATAGACGACAAGGGCGCCGTCGCCGGCGGAGAATATTATAATGTAAGCAATCAGCCGCCGAATCCGCTTAAAAGAAAGCGGATCACGGATATAATGCCGCTGGGAATAAAAGCCATCGACGGTCTTATCACCTGCGGCAGCGGTCAGAGAGTAGGAATATTCGCGGGAAGCGGCGTCGGAAAAAGCACGCTCATGGGCATGATAGCGCGTAACGCACAGGCGGATATGAATGTAATAGTGCTTGTCGGAGAACGAGGCAGAGAGCTTAATGATTTTATAGAAAAGGATTTGAAAATCGAGGGACTGAAAAAATCGGTCATAGTCGTTGCAACAAGCGATCAGCCGGCGCTTATACGCTTGAAGTCCGCAATGGTGGGAACGGCAATTGCCGAATATTTCAGAGATCAAGGCAAAAATGTACTGCTGCTTATGGACTCGGTTACACGTTTTGCGATGGCTCAGCGTGAGATAGGTATGGCAATGGGCGAACCGCCCGTATCGAGAGGCTATACGCCGTCGGTATTTACCGAGCTGCCGAAGCTGCTTGAAAGAACGGGCACATCGGATAAGGGCGCGATAACCGGATTGTATACCGTGCTTGTTGACGGCGATGACCTTAATGAGCCGATCACGGACAGCGTGCGAAGCATTCTTGACGGGCATATCGTTTTGTCAAGACAGCTCGCAAACCGAAATCATTATCCGGCTATAGACGTGCTTGCAAGCATAAGCCGTCTGATGAATGATATTGTCGATCCGGAGCATAAAAAGACCGCCAATTACATAAAAAACAGCATGGCGGTATACAGAGACGCCGAGGATCTTATAAATATAGGAGCATATAAAAAAGGATCAAATGCCGATATCGATGACGCGGTCGGAATTCATCCGCAGATAGAATCGTTTTTAAGGCAGGAGATAGGCGACAGGTTTGAATTTGACAGCATAATATCAAGCCTGAAAGCCATTCATTAGGGAGTGACGGAGATTGAAAAAGTTCAAATTTTCTCTTGAAACTCTTCTGAAGATTACAACCGCAACCGAAAAGGAACAGAAAAGCATTCTTGCGGGAATAAACAATGAAATAAATCACATAAATTCGCTTATTGAAAAAAACCGCAATGCCACGCTTGCCGCGCTTGATGAGAGCGCGGGCTCGGTCACATTGTTTGATTTTACGAGATACAACAATTACATAGAATATTTGAAGAAAAAACGCGAAGAATTGGCACTTATGCTCGTTCAAAAGGAATTTGAGAGAGAAAACGCGCAGAAAAAACTGATAGAAATCATGACGAAAAGAAAAAGTTATGAAAAACTCAGAGAAAAACAGTTTGAGATATATAAAAAAGAGGTCGAAGCCGAGGAGGCAAAATTATTGGACGATTATATGTCGGGAAAACGTTAGTGAGGATGAAGGATTATGGCACAAACCGCTATGGCGAATAAAACAGATATAAAAAAGGAAGAGCCGAAAAGATCCGGCGCGGGAGCCGCGATTTTTATAATAATACTCGTGCTCGCGATAATCGGAGCAGGACTCTGTTATTGGTTTAATGTGTTCGGGATAAAGAACAGAATACTTGTAATGATGGGAAAGGAACCGGTTCAAGTCGAGCTTACCGAGGATGAAAAACGTATTGAGAATGAAAAATACTATGCCGAGTTGCAGGCGGAAATAGATGAGCAGAAAGCGGAGCTTGAACAGAAACAGGCCGAAATCGACGGCAAGCTCGCGGAAATAAGTGAGCGCGAACAAAAATATCTCGTAGACAAGGCGGAATTCGATGCGCTTTACGAGGCCTTTGAAAGAAGGCAGATGGATGTCAAGGATGTAGCTAAAATATATGAGCAGATGGAAGCGTCGGTTGCGGCGGATATTCTTGTCACATATTCGGACAAGAATGAGGTTGCGAGAATTATAAGCAATCTTACCGATTCAAAAGCGGCGGAGGTGCTCACGGAAATGGACGCAAAGTATGCGTCGGACTTGTTGAGAGTCATTAATTGAGAGGATATTACGGTATTTTCTCAAAAAGCAACGGAATGTTATACATTCCGGGAATGTGAGGTATTTGGGAATTCGAGGCATTTCGGAAAGGCTGAACGAGCCTTCCGGACGCCTGATGCGGTATTCGGAAAATGCTTTGCGTTTAACAAATTGTGCGCGGCACGGAAAGGGATGGTTATTATTATGGATATAAACGCAGCGATGAGCTTGCAGGCAATGGCTGAGAACAATCCATACAAGCCCCGAAATTCAGGGAATAAGGGCGGAAAAGATTTTGAACAGATATTTAGGGAAGCGTCGGCTTTGAAAAGCGAAAAAAAGGATTTGAAAAACAACGGCGGTTTGCAGGAGAGCTACAGCGCGGTATTTAACGCGGGTAATGCGGCGGTCAACCCGATCGACAGGATCAACCGGATCAATGATTAGTCCGAAGGCATAAGCGAAACGTCGGATATGGTTATGGGAGTAAGCGAAACCGTGCCGGCCATACCCGCATTCAGCGATATTACCGATGCTTTCGCGGATATGATCTCAACCGAGCTTTTGTCTCAGTATATAGCCAAAAATTATCCGCTCGGTACGGGCGGTCAGAACCCCAAGGAGGAGTTCTCGGGAGAGGTCAGGGATGTTGTATTTGACATTATGGAGGATTATTCGGGATTTACAAAGACACAGATGAACAATCCCAATATGACAGCCGATGTTATGGGACTCGATAAGATCGTAACCGACGATTTTATCGAGGATATTACGAGCGATATAATCTCTGTCGTGTTTAACGGCGATATAAACGATAAGCAGCTTGCCGGACAGGTGATAAAAAATGCCGTTGAGCAGACGATGATTAATCCCGTTAATGTCGTTCCGCAGCAGGAGGCTGTCGTGAATGAAGAGCCGACGGAAATCCGGGAGGTTCAGCCGGAGCAGATTCCGAATACCGTGCCCGGCGGCGAAACCGTTAATTATGCGGATAATACGGCGGCAGACTCCGTAGTGCAGGTTCACGAGAATGCCATGCCGGTGTCGGATGCCGAGCCGATAGAAACGGATGAGCCGGGGGTTCGCATGATCGCAATGACCGACGGAACGTATATTCCCGAATCGGCAATAATGGATAGTCCGAATATGCCCGATGCAAACGGTATTTATCCGGCGGGAACGCAGTATATCAAGGCGACTCCGTATATAGGTCCGGGGGATTCTCCGGCAAAGGCGGTTTTGATGGCGAAGGTCGGCGATGAGGACGGTCTGGTAAGACCGAGCGATTTTGTAAAGGCCCGGGGAATTACGTTCACACCGCATGAAAATGTAAGAGAGCTTTCGGACGGCTGGGTATATATGCCCATAGAAGAACAAAAGGTAATGGGAATTACGGAATATAACGCTCAGGGAGAGTTTGCCGGTAACAACGAGGAAAAACGGGAACCCGCACAGCAGGATATGACCGGCGGTGATTTTAGGCTCGGCGCGGATATGGCGGGTATGACAAATATCAGTGTAAAAAGCGAAACGGGAGAGGTTACGGCAACCTTTGAAGTCCTTCCGAAGGAGATATCTCAAAGCACGCCGCAAAGTACGATCGTGCAGATGACGGAGCGTATGACAAATAACTTGATACATTCATCCGACGGAAATGTAAAGCAGATGCAAATTCAATTGCAGCCCGAAACACTCGGTAACATTGTTATAAAGCTTGAATCGGCACAAGGCGAGGTAAGCGTCAAGATCATCGCATCCAATCCGGAGGTAAGAGATATGATGGCGCAGGCATCGGCTCAGATGAGCGAATCGATCCGGGCGCAGGGAGTAAATCTTTCGAACATAGATGTGCCGCAGCCCTCGGACG
>JAFLUR010000209.1 GCA_022508725.1 Oscillospiraceae bacterium | reverse complement strand
CGTCTTTTTGAGCAGATTTTTTAAAACAATGATATTTATTTCAACATCATCAACAACAAGTATTTCCGCATCGGGCGCGCAAAACATACAATTATATGTATCGCGTCCGGTCCGTTTTGCCGCATTGACCGAATCCGGATCGAATTTGCCTATCGGCGCGGAGCTGATGATTTTCTGCGGAATAATGACGGTGAACAATGAACCCGCGCCGTATGTGCTTTCCACCTTTATCTCTCCGCCCATAAGATAAATAAGCTCTTTCGTTATGCTCATGCCCAGTCCGGTGCCCTCGATATTTCTGTTGAGCGTTATATCAAAGCGCTCGAATTTATCGAACAGGCGGTGTATGTTTTCCTCGGTCATGCCTATGCCGGAATCCTTTACCGAGAATTTCATAAAAACGGTATCGCCCTTTATTTCGCCGTCCGTACCGAATTCAACATAACCCTTCTTTGTGTATTTCACGGCATTTGTGAGCAGATTGAGCAGGACCTGACGTACACGGACTATATCGCCGCATATTATTTCCGGCAGGTTCTCGTTGCACAATACCCGGAATTCCAGCCCTTTTTTATCGGTTCTTCCGTAAATCATCCCGTAACAGTCATATATAAGCGATGACAGGCTGTAATCGGAGTTATCGATCTCTATCTTTCCCGCCTCTATCTTTGAAAAATCGAGTATGTCGTTTATAATTGTCAAAAGAGAATTCGCAAAGTTTTCGACCGACGCGGCATATTCGAGAATATCGTGATTGTCCGCCTCACGCAGTATCATCTCATTCATACCGATGATTGCGTTTATGGGCGTTCTTATTTCATGCGACATATTCGCAAGAAACTCACTCTTTACATTATTTGCTTTGTCGGCACGTCTTTCGGCGTCCTCAAGCTCCTTGTTCTGCTTTGATATTACATCAAGCTTCTGCTTGTACACCCTGTTCTGAAATTTGCTTATTGTGCCTATGCATATACCGAGAATAAAAAGACTCTGCAGCATATCTATAAATACGGTCAGACGGCTGTCAAACGCAATAACGGTATAGGGGTAAAAGTATTGGACGCCGTAGCAGGCTATGACGGCAATAATCTGCAATATCAGCATTATAATATTCTGTAAGCCGTCTATTATAAGGAAATTAGCTATTATTCCCAGAACAAACCAATATCCCATGCCCCCGTATGCGCCGCCGCCCGAGAAGAACATGACCGGAAACAGAATAAGGGTAATAACCGAAACAATTCCGAACGAGGCAGCGTCAAGCTTATCCTTCCAATTTGCTATATAAAAGCAGTATGTGACAACCACGATACTGACAATATTTGCAATCAGCTGTATCGGACTGATATCGACAAGCACCGAAATGAAAAAGCTCAAAAAACCTCCGATCATTCCGATAAATGTAATAATGTTAAATAAAACAAACCGGATAGGCTGTTCGTTCATATTGAAAAATCTTTTTTGTATGTACTTTATAATATTCATAGGTTCTCTCCCATATAAAACGTTTGCATAAATATTCCTATAAATACACTTTCATAAATATATTGTAGCATAAAACGGAATATGTGTCAATATACATACAGAAATCAGCACGGAAATCAATTTTACAAAAACAAACGATATGTACGGATTTTCTCTGTTGCGCGGAGTCGGATTATTTTTTGATTTATCCGATGTATAATCGACTTTTATGCGGGGAAAGGTTATTATGCGGCTATATAATTTACAAACAAAAATCATTTGAAGAAAGGACGATGATCTTATGGAATTCTTAACGGGTAAAACCGCGATTATCACCGGCGCGGGACGAGCTGTGCTCAGTGACGGACGCTGCGGCTCAATCGGCTACGGCATTGCAACGGCTTATGCCAAGGAGGGAGCGAATTTGGTCATAACCGGACGAAATGTCACAAAGCTTGAGGATGCCAAGGAAGAGCTGGAGAGGCTGTACGGAATCAAGGTGTTGGTTTTGCGGGCAGACGTCAATGCCGGCGCGGACAATGAAGCCGTGGTCAAAAGCGTCGTTGACGAGACAGTCAAGACTTTCGGGCGCATTGACGTGCTTATCAACAACGCTCAAGCCTCCGCTTCCGGGGTGCCTTTGGCGGAACACACCATCGATCAATTCGATCTTGCTCTTTACTCCGGTCTTTATGCGACTTTCTGTTATATGAAAGCCTGCCATCAGTATTTGAAAGAGACAAAGGGCTCTGTTATCAACTTTGCCTCCGGCGCGGGTTTGTTCGGCAATTACGGACAATGCTCATACGCCGCAGCAAAGGAGGGTATACGCGGACTGACCCGCGTGGCGGCAACCGAATGGGCGCCCGACGGAATAAATGTAAATATTATCTGCCCCCTTGCGTGGACCGCTCAACTGGAGCAATTCCAAAAAGCGTATCCGGAGGCTTATAAAGAAAATGTTCACATCCCGCCGGTCGGTCACTTCGGCGATTCGGAGCTTGAAATAGGCAGAGTATGCGTCCTGCTTGCATCGCCCGATTTCAAATATATGACCGGCGAAACGATCACCTTGGAGGGCGGTCTGGGACTCAGACCGTAAACGGGAATACGATATTTGCGAAAACGCCGGTTCAAATGAGACCGGCGTTTGCCTGAGGAAACACCGTATAAATCGATATCATGCGTTTTGAGGCTGTTTTTCCGCCTGCTTTCTTTCGAATTTCATAACAAGCTCCTCATCGCGCGCAGACGCGATCTCTTCCTTCAGACTCAGATATATCGCCGCAATGTTTACAAATTCGATAAGGGTTAAAAGCTGGATAGGCATGGCATACTTACTTGCGTGTTCGGGATAAAGAAACATAAAGTAGCATTGGCAGGAACAAAACTGTTGAGCCGCCGGCAGCCAAAGACGCTTATGATAATAAAACACAAATATCACTGTCATTATTTCGGCGGGATAATAATATCTTTCGTGCATATAAGGCAATAAAAACGGCATGACAAAGGATGACATCAAGGCTGCCGCGACAGCGGTGTTTTGGGTTATCCTAAAATTTTTATCCGATGTATAATAATATATCATCATAACAATGATACCGCCCGCAAAGAATATGCCGGCTCCGCCGATTATCGGGTCCTTGAGATTTTTGATTAAAGCCCACGCGTTTGATATGGACAGACAAACACTGTCATATTCGCCCGCCTGCCGGAAATAAACCGTAAGAAGTCTTATAAAGTCCCCTCCGGCGCAGACAGCCGGCAGAATCGATATCACATATACCGCCGGTATACACAAAAGAGCCGTCGGACGTATTTTTCCTTTTATCATAAGTATGCACAGGAAAGGCGCGAAAAATACAGCCTGTAATTTGAGGGAAAACGATATGCCGAACATTATCATCGCAGTCAGATCGTTTCCTTTGAGAATATTATAAAGACATATGACCAAAAAACAGGTATACAAAGAATCGCATTGTCCCCAGCCGGATGAGTTGAGGATAACCGTCGGCAGGAAAATCGTCATTGCAAACGATAACAGGCAGGCACGGGAAGAGGCTCCGCTTATTTTGACCGTTTTCATTACATGGAACGCCATGATAAAATCAAAAATACATGAAAGGATTTTAATGGCGGCGCGGTAATCGATATTTGTGTAGGTTATTGCCGCAAGAAAATAATAATACAAGGGAGTGTAATCTCCTATATCATCGCCGACCGCCCGGAAACCGCCGTTTGCCTTTAAATAATTGTACCAAACGCTGAGAAAATCTTTCATATCGCCCGTTTCCATGAGAAACATATTCATGCGGACCATAATGCCGCATACCAAAATAACCGTTATAAAAATTATACGCATTGCCGACTCACGGCTGAAATTACTGAAAAAGTTTTTTTTATACATTCTTTTTTACCCCTACGATTTATAAATGCTTTTAAAGTTGTTATTGACAAACGATGAGGCTTTATCCGGTTTTTTAACGGATAAATCCGCAAATAAATTCATGCAGATACGGTTCACGTTATAAGCGCCGGCGGCAAGCAAAATGTATACCGGCACATAGGCAAACAGGCAATATGTGCACGCCGTTACGAATATGAGTCCGACCGAGTCGGAATACGGGATAACTGTCCACGGCGAAAATCCGACGAGCAGCATATAAACGACCCATACCGCAAAGCTGTAAGCGCAATGCTTTTTGCCGAAATATATCGGCGCTCAGGTATATCGGATATCCGGACACGGAATATATAATGCTTTGCACAAACAGAATATGTTCAAGATACTTAGAGCCTGTTTGGTATTCCTCCAATCGTTGGATTTTTGAGTGGATTTTTCTGCCG
>JAFLUR010000208.1 GCA_022508725.1 Oscillospiraceae bacterium | reverse complement strand
TTTCACCGCTGTAGCGTCCTTTTTCATCAAAGCTGTATTGTTTATATTCGTTTTCGCGCAAATATGACGCCGTATCCTCCGAATTTACCGCGGCGTTTACAATCATTGTAACAGCATCGTAGCCGTGCGCCGCCCATTTCCCCATTTGCTCTCCATACTCCGCCTCATAAGAGCCGGCGGCGTCATAATCAACTGAATTATAGAATGGATCTGCAAACAGAAAACCGTCGAACGCAGAATCCGCCTTTTCTATTTCATCAAGGTTGTCAAACATAAAATCTCCGAGCATTATCATATCGGGGTTACGCTCTTTAATGCGTTTGAGTATATCAAAACCTTCTATGTCATACGGCATGATTACAACAACATCCACCCCCAGCGTTTCCCAACGGCTGTAAACATTATTAAAATTCAGACTCAGATCATGAAGCTTTACATAATCCGCTATTATCACCTCTCCGTCTGCATTTATACATTCCGCAAAGCTTCGTGCTTCGTCCTTACCGGACTGATCTTCACAGTAACAAAGCGCGATTGTTTTTTTACCCGGATATTCCGCTTCCATTGCTCTGTACAGCGCCTTTCCAACGCTTTCTTGTGAATGGCACATCGAAAAAATATAACTGTAATTATTATTATTCAGCATACTGTCATATACTGTATACGGGGTGAGAGTAGGTATTTTCGCCGCATCAAAGGTGTAAGCCGCATTTTCGCATATTGCCGGAGTCTGAGAGCCTATAACCGCCGTTATTTCTTCATCGGAGGCAATAATATTCACTATAGCGGCGCCATCGGTGTAGCTTTCGTTATCATCGTAAAAAACCGCTTCAATATCATATTCCGGGTATTTCCGACGATTTTCTTTTATCGCGAGATTTATTCCGTTGAGATACCCTTCCTCGTAGGTATCCTCACATCCCATTATTGCTATTTTTATTTTATTTTCGGTTTTCTGCGAACAGCCGGCAAGAGCCGATATAAGTATAAAACAGCAGATAAAACGTATAATTTTCATAAATCATTCTTCCTTATTTATTTTTCTTAATCAAAAGAGTTATTGCAAACAAAACCGCGCATAATGCAAATCCTCCGCCCATTATGATCATTCCGGTTTTTTCTCCGACCGCAAGCGCCGCTCCGAATATCATGGGAGCCGCCGTTTCAGCCGCGCCTTCAAAAGCGTTGTAAATTCCCATAGCCTTACCCTCTCCGTAAAGCGCAACCAATTTATTTTCAGAAAAATACACGCTCAGTGCCGGATATCCGAAGCTGTCGGCAAATCCCATAATAAGTACCACGAATATTAAAGAGGTGATCGAAGGATCAAGTATGAACAATGCAAGCGAGCCGGCGGTAATAAGACTCGCCGCCACAACAGACGCGCCTGCTCCGATTTTGTTGACTATGTATTTTGTTGTCACGCCTGACATATACGCCGTCATTAATCCGTAAACCAATGTTATCAGACCTATGCCGGATTCCGTCAACCCCTGTGAATCGGCATAAATAGGTACGAAATAGAATACGAACGAAGCGAATATAAAATATGGTGCCAGAGCAAACAGCAGATAACCTAACATTTTAAAATTAAGCAGAAATTCTTTCATACCAATGGAAGATTTCTCCTCCGCTTCGTGGGTTTCGATTGACACATCGCTCCTATAAAAATGTTTTACCGTAATAAACACCAATAAAGCAACTATAGCTGAAATCATAAATACCAGTGAATAGCTTGTGCGTTCCGATAAAATCGTGCCTATGATAATACCGCAGTTCGTTCCGCCGAACACACCCATTGTAAACAGTGAGAAGCCGCCGGAATTATCATCACCCTCATTTTGCACGATAAACGTATTCATACATACTATATTAAGTCCCATACCTATGCCGACAACAAGCATAGCGCATATAAACGCATACAGCGTAGGCGAGAGTGCGCAGCCGGTAAGACCGACTATGTGGAATATTATGCCGGCAAAAAAAGTTCGTCTGTTTCCGATTTTTTCTATGATCCGCCCGCACATAAATCCCGAAACCGCAGCGGCAGCCGCCTGTGCCGCAAGCGGCAAAGCGATAGCTATCATCTGCGGGATAGGTATATCCGGTGTATACATTTGCTCCGACATAAGCGGGATTATAACCGAAGTAAAGTTATCCGCCATATATATAAGAAACGCAAACGGTCTTACAAACTCAACCGGCAGAGCCGCGTCTTTATTTTCTTTTCTCAGCTTTTCAAAAAGATTGAGCAGCGCCGCCAAATTCATAAATTCAGACAAAAGAAGAGATATCGCTACAGTAAGCGAGCCTACGCATATAAAAACCTCGCGTATAACGCGTCTGTCCGCCTCTTCGTATGATACAAGATTCAGTCCGACTTCACATAAAGCCACCATTTCATTTTCGGAATTATATATCGGAGCGACCGTAAACAGCCATCTTCCGTCGGCGGTCGTTACATCCGTGAAACTGTGTGCAGTGTTTGTATCGTATACAAGCTTATAATCAGAATCATTGTAGGTGTATTCATCGGGATATATTACACCGTCGTCATCACTCAGATGCATAGTATAGTATACCACATTATTTTTCATTCTGTAAAGAGTGCAGTATGTTGTGTTGTCAGTATCCTTACTCATTGATTCCATCTCGGTCGGAAGCTCCGCAAATGCCTTATGAAGCTGATCGCGTACTATATTATAATCCTCATTCAGATAATCATCGGGAGAATCTATGCGTTCAAGCACATCTCCGTCTATGTACTGCGAAACAATACTTGCAAGATAGTATATGTTTATCTGCACGCGTTCATTATAGCGTTTGCCGGTATTATTAAGTATAATTACAGCCGTAACGAGAAAAATCGTAAGTATTGCGACAAATGTAAGCGTATATACAGCGACTTTTTCACCCTTATCGCTTCTGAATGTCTTTACGAGTTTTGAACCTCCGAAAATTATTATTGTCGCAAGTAATATCAAAGCGCAAAGAGACAGCAGTATATACTTATGTTTTATGGAACTGTTCGGTTCGTAGGAGTCATGCTGTTCGATTTTTCCGTTTTCGTATACAACATACCCTGTGGTACCGTCTCCGCTGCTGCATACCGCAAATCCTTCATCGCAGCTTTGCGAACGTCCTATTCTGTAGTAGATAGGATTCTCGTCAAGCGGTGTATCGTAATCGCGCTTAAAAATAACCTGCCGTTCTCCTCCGGAAAGATCTATTTCAAATACCTCTCGCCGACCTATATCGGTATAATAAAGCTTTTCTGAATTTTCCGATATCGATATGCAGTTGGGAACTTCAAAAAAATCTATATCCTCGCTGAAAATACCTCCGGTATATACCGAAGTCACACCGTTTTTGTCAGCTTTGAATATATTGCCTTTTTTATCGGTAAAATAGATCAGATCGTTATTCAGATCCAAAGCTATGTCAAAAACCAAAAGTCCGGCATTGTCATAGTCGTATATACTCTCTGTTGTAACATCATCCTCCGAGCCGTCCGAAGCGATGGAATATACTGCAATCTCATCAAATTCTCTCTGAGCGAAATACACGCGTCCGCCGTCAGTCTCAAGTGTCATACAGCATGAATGTATATACGGCATTTCATCTTCTTCATATTCATGTTCATATATGGTATCAATATACTTTCCGGCGGGAGAGAATTTGAGGATCCTGTAACTTTTATCTCAGTCGTAGTTTGAATTGTAAGATACATCGGACGCATATATACATCCCTCCTTGTCAACAGCTATGTTGTTTACAAAATTAAAGGATTTGGCGGTTTCCTTTCCGCCGTCTATAGAATTTTTGTAATTATTATCTGCATCAAGAATAAGTATCTGCGTCATTGATTTGTTAATTATGTATCTGTCGCCGTTTGCGCCGACTGTCATATATATAGGGCAGTCGAGTTCGCCATCATCTGAAAGGATATACGACTTAGCGATAAATGAAGCATTGCTGAAGACAATCAATGCCATTACAAAAAGCAGCGCCGCAGCAACGTGCTTCATGTATTTTTTATTAACTGTGTTTTTCATTTTGTTTATCTCCTTTGACAGCTGTAAGTATGACATTGGCGCTGTGTTTTTTTGCGAAATCAAAATGTTCCAGAAAGCGATCTGTTCCTGAAAACTTCACAGAAAAATTTTCATTATATGTAAAGCTGTAAATAAGCGCGCTAAGTATATGAAAATAATGAATATCGGCTATACGCATATCATGAGCGTAAAGAATCGAATTTATATATTCCGGTGAATACGCCCAATAGCTGTGATCATGGTTAAAATACTTTGAAGTTACAAATTTTTTTCCGGCCCCATCGCATGGAT
>JAFLUR010000207.1 GCA_022508725.1 Oscillospiraceae bacterium | reverse complement strand
CCGGGTGATATATAATGTGCTGAGGTCTGTTCTGGGCAGCATCGGCAATCTGATGGTGCAGAAGGACGATGAGCATAAATACAAGGTGTATGAGGAATTTGCGTTTGCGTCATTCAGCTTTCACCTTCTGATGGCAATGGGACTTTCCGCCTGTCTGGAACGGTTCATTGTTTTATGGGCGGGAGAGGACTGGCTGCTTTCTCCGCTTGTGACATTGTTGGTAGTGATGAATTTTTTCCTGCACGGGCTGCGGGAGCCGAATGTCGTGGTCATTGAGGCGGCAGGCCTGTTTAACAAAATGCGAATGAAGGCTGTGGGCGAGGTGATTGTAAATTTTGCGGTATCCTTTCTGTTTTTGATAGTATTTCATATGGGAATTTACGGAGTACTCTTCGGAACAACGGTTTCCATGGTGAGCGTTTGCATTTGGTGGGAAATTCTTGCGGTGCATAAATATACCTTGAAGGTTTCCGCGAAAAAAACCGCGCGGAATTTTATCTGCCATGTGCTTACCGCGGCGGCGGGATGCTTTATCTGCTATTTTGTCGGCGCAGGTTTGCCGTTTGACGGGATTTTGGGATTGTTCGCGGCGGGAGCTTGCGCGATAGGAATATTTTTTATCCTGCTGATCGGATTATACGGAAGAACAAGACCGTACAAGGCGCTGCGGAAGCGATTTTCCGAAAGGAGTTAATTTGTGCGATGGAAATGGATTTAAAGAGTATTCAAAAGGTGCAATACCGGATTTTATGCGAAACAGACAGGATTTGCCGCAAGCATGACATCCCGTATTTTCTGGGACAGGGTACCCTTCTGGGTGCTGTCAAATACAAGGGATTTATCCCGTGGGACGACGATATCGATGTATTGATTCCGCATGATGCCCTAAAACGGCTTATGAAGGTTTTTCCGGAAGAAGCGGATCCGGAATATTTTCTTACCAATTACCGGGTGGAGAAGCATATGCCCTTGTCATGGAGCAAGATACGCGCCGTGAATACCCTGTCACGTCCGAAGAGATACAAGGACATCCCGATCAATTGGGGGATCTGCATAGATTTGTTCCCCGTTTATCCGATCTGTAATCTGAGCCTGATACGAAGGGCGGAGGAGTTTTTATTCCGGAGCGCCAACAAGATAATTATGGCGGAATTTACCGAATATGAAGAGGAACACGGCAGGTTTGAGAGATTTTTGGAAAAAATTCCTCTTTGGCTGAGGCACCGGATATTAAGCGGTGTTGAGCATCTTCTCGCGCTGCACGGAAATAAAAGCAAATATGTCCTGCTGCCTTGCAAAGGCATAAAGGTTATAAGGCGAAGTATGATTTTCGGCGAACCGGCAAAATTGCTTTTTGAGGACAGAGAATTTCCGGTCCCGTCTGATTATGACGGGTATCTGACTCTGAATTTCGGTGATTATATGGCGCCGCTCCCCGCCGACCGGCAAAAGGGTCATGATTTTAAGATGGGAGAAATCGAATGGCGGCTGTAGCCGTTTGTCCTCCGGAAAAGGAATTATCGAAAAGAGGTGAGAGCCGTGAAAGAGAAAGAAAGCATTGAATTTGAAGGAATACGGTTTGACGGAGTCCAAGTATTGCGGGCGGCTTCCATGCTTATGATCGCTCTTTATCATATTGATATGTTCTATAATACGGGACTGCGCATGGATCGCTGCGTTCATATTTTTTTCGTGATCAGTGCTTTTATGGTAATGTATACGACCCGGAAGGATGTAAAGCATTTCATAAGGAAACGAATTATAAAAATTGTGCCGTTGTATTGGCTTCTTACGTTTCTGACCTTTTTTGCGGCGATTTCGGTCCCCGGAATTATTCCTCAGGCTCCCGGCGTGCGGGATTTGGTTCTGTCTCTTTTCTTCATTCCGTACTCCCGGGACGGGATCAGGGGAGCAGATGCCGTCAGACCGCTGGTTGGACCTGCCCATACCCTGATGTCGGAAATGTTTTTTTACCTGCTGTTCTTTGTTTCGGCGAAAGCCGACCATAAGAAAAGAGGGCTGATCGCTTCGGCTGTACTGATCGTTTTGGTGGCTTTGGGGTATTGGTTTGATTTTTATGAAATACCGATACTGTACACATATACAAGCGACCGGCTGGCGGATTTTGTCGGCGGAATTCTGCTGTTTTATATAGCGGAATATATTTTTAAGCGTAACGGTTTTCGGATAGGGATTTGCAGGTCTGCGGTATTGTTGGTGATATCGGCGGTCGCGGGCGGTATATTGATAAGCGCGGAGAATATTTCCATGCCCTTGAAGGTCGGTCTGTCCATGATTTGTGTGGCGGGCTTTACCGTCGCGTTTTTTGACATCCGTGCGCCGCGGATACTCGTAACGGCGGGAGATTTAAGCTATTCGTTTTACCTGATTCACTATTATGTGATTTTGATTATTAAAACGCTGCTCGATCCGATGAATGTATGGAGCGTAAAAAGCGGTTTGTGCGCCGCCGCGGCGATCTGCGCCGGACTGATATTCGGGTGGTTGTCATACCGTATCATAGAGATTGGATTTGCGGGATTTTTGAAAAAACGCCTGATACGGGCGTCGGAGCAATAAGAGGTGTTGTATTTGAAGATTTATTTTATCATTCCGGTATTCAAAACGGAAAAGTATCTGCCGCGTTGCATTGATTCCGTCTTGCGCCAAACCTATCGCGATACGGAAATTATTTTGGTGGACGACGGTTCGCCCGACGGCAGTCCGGAAATCTGTGACGAATATAAGAAAAATTATCCGAACGTAACCGTAATTCATAAAGAAAACGGCGGTCTTTCATCGGCGCGGAATGCGGGTCTTGACTATTTGGACGGGATTGCGGCGGAGGATGACTATATCACATTTCTCGATTCGGACGATTTTGTGCGTGAGGAATTTGCCGAGAGAATGATCTCCCTCTGCGAAAGCTTCGGTGCAAAAGCCGGTCAGTGCGGCTACGAAAAAGGGGAGGCGGATATGTTTTCCGCGCCGGCAAAAAAGGTTGCGGAAACCGCTGCCGATGCCGAAACCATGCTCTTAAACCGGGATTTAAAATCTCAGAGCTGCGCGAAGATTTATCAAAAGGCATTGTTCCGGGACATCCGGTTTCCGGTCGGCGTACTGAACGAGGACGAATTTACGACCTACCGTATAATCTATGCCGCCGAAACGGTCTTTCTGACCGATGAGAAGCTGTACTACTATTTTCAGCATCCAAACAGTATTATGAGCGGAATCAAAAAAAACATGAAGGGAAGTCCGCACCTGATGGACTGGATGAATGCCTACCGTGAGCGAATTGATTTCTTTACGGAACAAAACAAGCCGATACAGGTGCAGCGTACCCGGGAGAAAATTTGCACGGATGCGATTTTGCGGTACTGTGAGCAAAAGCATCTTAAAAAGGAGGACAGAGATGAGCTCAGCCGCACCGGCAGGTATCTGAAAATCTATAGGGAGAATTTTCCCAAGATGATCACAAGACGCGGTATCTCCCTGCGCCGCAGACTGATGTATGTCATTTTCTATATTGCTCCGTTCAGCGCGGTCCGGGTCGGAACAATATTCGGAAAGGATACCGCATACAGAAAGTAAGGATGGTGAATACTTTGATTATAAACGCAGATGACTTCGGATATTCCGAATCGGTCAACCGCGCCGTTACGGACTGCTTTAACCGCGGACTGATCAATCAGACGACAATTATGGTAAATATGCCCTGTGCCGAGGACGCGGCAAGACTCGCAAAGGAAAACGGCTTCTTTGACGCGGTCGGACTGCATCTTAACTTCACCGAGGGGAAAGCGCTTTCTTCGCTTTGCGCCGGCTCTTTGCTTTGTGACGGGAACGGTTTTTTCAAGGGAGTGTTTCATATCCCAATCAAATCCCGCCTGTGGCTGAATCGGGAAATTCAAAAGGCTGTTCATGCCGAGGCGGAGGCTCAGATCAAAAAATATCTCGACATGGGATTTTCGCTGATGCACGTTGACTCGCATAACTATACCCACACTTATTTCAGCGTTTATCGTTGTATCGGTCGTCTGTTGAAGAAATATCGGTTTTGCACCGTCCGGATAAGCCGTAATATTCCCAAAGGCGATTTTACGCTCCCGTTTCGGATTTATAAGAGTTTTTTTAACTTTTTGCTGCGCCACGACGGGATAAACGGAAAATCAATCGCCGCGACAAGGTATTTCGGTTCGGTACAGGATCTGCTGCGGCAAAAAAATCCGGAAAAATACATAGGGGAGATGGAGTTTATGACACATCCGGATTATATTGACGGAAAGCTTATCGACAACACTCTCCCCGTTCCGCACCCGTTTTCGGATATAAGAGCCTGTTTGTATTCCTCCGATCGTTAGATTTTTGAGTGGATTTTTCTG
>JAFLUR010000206.1 GCA_022508725.1 Oscillospiraceae bacterium | reverse complement strand
TTTACCGAAATCATCATACATGTCCGATTTGAGATTATCGCTTGACGCGGGATCTCCTCCGCCCGTGCATCCCGAATTTGTCATAAAATACGGCGCCGAATTTGAAAATCCTTCAAAATACAGATCCGGATTTGCTTCCAATGCCGCCTTTGCGATATTAAGCTGATTTTGATCCTTTGACAGATCGTATTCGGTAATATTTACGTCCTTTCCGTCCTCCGAAAGCTCAAAGGTTTTCCATACACCGGGTACCTTTGAATCGGAACGCGTTATATGGTTATGCTCCGGATCGTCGCCTCCTCCGAGATTGTACCTTGCGATGTTAAGCCCCAGTCCATCCTCGGAAAAGAACAGATCGGCTGCCTGCTTGGTCATTTTTTCACTGTAGCCGACCCTGTTTGCCCACCAGCAAAGACTCGTTCCCCAGCCTTGAAACTCACCGAACGGACTTTCATCGTTAGGCATAATAACGATTTTCTGAGCGGCACTTACCGGAACATTTCCGCCGAATGCCGATACCGCCAGCGCCGCAGCACAAACTGCGCCTGTCAAACGTCTGCGTAATTTCATATAATTCATCTCCCAACCTTTAACAATAACGTTATAATTCCTATATTAAAATTATAAATCCTATTGACATTATTGTAAATGTATTATATACTCTTATTTGTAATATATCGTACAATAATTTTTCCGGCAAGGTAAGCGGATATCGACTGCGGAGGTAAATATGAAGAATAATAAAAACACTGTTGACCGAAGTCTTTGTATCCCCGAAAATATATTTATAAAATGCACCTATTCGGCTGATATAAGGGCGCACGGCGACTGGTTTCACAAAGACGGCAAAACCGCATATCACAATCTTGTCCTTGTATATGACGGCGCGGGCAATTTCGAATGCGGCGGCAAAAAATATACCGTTCAACGAGGTGATCTTGTATTTTTTCCTATGGGTTCAAAGCGGAATATGACAGTCGGCAATTCGAAATTTCTCGCCTTCTACAGCTTCAATTTCCAATATTCCATGGTATCCGAACACGATAACGTTTGGAGTACGAATTATTATCCGCTTCCGCTTGCTTTTGTAAAGCATATTGACGATAACGGTCTGTTTATCCGGCTCGAAGAGCTTTTCCTTAAAATTCTTAAAGATTTTGCCGCAATGCAGCCGAATTCCGCATACAAAACACGATTTTACGCAACCGAAATCCTCTCTCTGCTTTTAAATGAAAACAGAGAAAACGTATCGTTTTCTCAGCGTAATACGGTAAATAAATCGATAGAATACATGTCGGAGCATTTCAGCGAAAAAATAACGCTTAAAGAGCTTGCCGATATATCCGGCAAAAGTGTTTCGTATTACGGGAAAACATTCAAAAGCATTATGGGGATCACGCCTATAGAATATCTCCTGAAAATACGCATTTCATATGCTAAAACTCTTCTCGAAAGCAATACGTCGGTTACCGACACAGCCCGTTTGTGCGGATTTTCCGATTTGTATTATTTCAGTAAATTGTTCTTTAAAAAAGAACACATCTCCCCGAGCGAATATAAACGCATTGCCGCACGCAAGCGCCCGGAAAAATAAAACGCCGCCGTTTCAAAAATGTCGGTATTTCAATCGGATAAAATCTGCAAAACGATATTGATATTTTTTTTATTTAATAGTATAATATATGATGTCGGATATTTTCAAAAAATGCCGGAAGGCTGTAATATGGAGGTTACTATGGACTACAAATCAAAAATAGGCGAAGAATGCGGCGTATTTGCGATATACGATCCCGGCGGCGGATGCGCGAGAAGCGTGTATTACGGACTTTACGCGCTTCAGCACCGCGGTCAGGAAAGCTGCGGAATTGCCGTAAACAAAGACCGTGATATTTACCACTATAAGGATATGGGACTTGTAAATGAGGTGTTTACGGAGGACATACTTCAAAAGCTCGACGGCACAATGGCTGTGGGACATGTCAGATATTCTACGACCGGAGAGAGCCTTCGCGAAAATGCTCAGCCGCTCGTTCTGCGCTATGTCAAGGGAAATATCGCCCTTGCCCATAACGGAAATCTTGTGAACAAAAACGAGCTTGTCGATGAACTCAGCCAAACCGGAGCCATTTTTCAAACAACGACAGATACCGAAACGATAGCTTATATGATAGCAAAACAAAGACTCTCGACCAAAAGCATCGAGGCAGCCGTTGCAAATACAATAGACAAGCTTACGGGTTCATTCTCTCTTATTGTAATGAGTCCCACAAAGCTCATTGCCGCGCGCGACCCGTGGGGATTTCGCCCGCTGTGCATAGGAAAAAAAGGAGACGCCGTTATATTCTCCTCCGAAACCTGCGCTCTTGACAGCATAGGCGCCGAATTTGTAAGAGATGTCGAACCGGGCGAAATTGTGGTGGTTCAGGGAGGAAAAATAAAAACGATAGATACATATAAAGGTACCAAGCCGAAAAGCATGTGCATTTTCGAATATATTTATTTTGCCCGTCCGGACAGCACCATCGAGGGGCAGAATGCTCATGAATCAAGAATGCTCGCAGGAAAATATCTTGCCCGTCAGAAGCCTGTTGACGCCGATGTGGTAATAGGCGTTCCGGACTCCGGTATAAGTGCGGCTCTCGGCTATTCCCTCGAATCGGGCATTCCTTACGGTCTGGGATTTATAAAAAACAAATATATCGGCAGGACATTTATACAGCCTTCACAGTCCATGCGCGAGAATGCGGTAAGAATAAAGCTGAATGTATTGAAAGATACCGTTGCGGGCAAACGTGTGATTATGATAGACGATTCCATTGTGCGCGGAACGACCTCCAAGCGCATAGTAAATCTTCTGCGCGAAGCGGGAGCCACAGAGGTACATGTTCGCTCTTCCTCGCCCCCGTTTATGTGGCCTTGCTATTTCGGCACGGATATTCCGTCCCGCGATCAGCTTATAGCCTGCAACCATTCGATCGAGGAAATAAAAGACGTTATAAATGCGGACAGCCTTGAATTTTTAAGCCTTGAAAATCTCGGAAAGGTAACACCGCACACCGCTCCCGGATTTTGCACAGGCTGTTTCTCGGGACATTATCCGGTTCCCGTTGATTTAACAGGTGAGGAGGACTGATATGAAAAACGGATTATACCTGCCCGGAGATACGGATCTGTACTGTCTTACCGCCGAAAAATTCTCAAAAGGCAGAAGCAACACGGAAATAGTCGGTAAATTGATCGAGTCCGATATAAAAATTATCCAATACCGGGAAAAAGAAAAATCAATGCGTGAAAAATACGGCGAATGTCTTAAAATCCGCGAAATGACAAAAAATGCGGGCGTAACATTTATCGTAAACGACGATGTGGCTCTTGCGCTTGCCGTTGACGCGGACGGCGTGCATATAGGTCAGGACGATCTGCCCATACATGAGGTTCGGAAAATAGTCGGAAACAAGATAATCGGACTGTCAACACATTCGCCGGAGCAGGCGCAAAACGCGGTTCGCGGCGGAGCTGATTATATCGGAGTCGGTCCCATATATACGACTCATACAAAAGCCGACGTATGCGACGCCGTAGGTATCGAATACCTTGATTATGTGCAAAACAACCTCGATATTCCGTACACGGCAATAGGCGGAATAAAGCTGCATAATATGAAAGAGATAGTTATGCACAAGGCAAAATGTATTTCCATGGTTACGGAAATTGTCGGAGCGGACGATATTCCCGAACTGATAAAAAACATAAGGAGAAACCGGAGAAAATATAATGATTAAAAAAATACTTACGATAGCCGGTTCGGATTCGTCAGGCGGCGCAGGAATACAGGCGGATATAAAAACCTTTTCCGCGCTCGGTACATACGGACTGAGCGTTATAACGGCAGTCACGGCGCAGAATACGAAAGAGATAACGGATATATGCAATATTCCGCCCGAAAGCGTAAAAGCGCAGCTTGACGCGGTTTTTTCCGATATAAAAATAAACGCGGTAAAAATCGGTATGCTGCCCGGGTGCGATACGATAAATGTTGTATGTGATGCGCTGAAAAAATATTCGCCTCCGTTTGTTGTATTTGACCCCGTTGCGATGTCAACATCGGGCACGCCTTTGACCGACCCGGACGCGACAGACTGTGTCCGCAGCGAGCTGCTGCCCTTGTGCAGTGTTGTTACGCCGAATATTCCCGAGGCGGAAATGCTTGCGGATATGCGCATATTATCCGAAGATGATATTGAAAAAGCGCTTTATTCGATAAACAGGTATGTGAAAAATGTGCTTATAAAAGGAGGTCATGCAGACGGAGCGCCCATTGATACTCTTTTGTATGACAATGAAATTTATCGCTTTACCGGCAAAAGAGTAAACACAAAAAACACTCACGGCACCGGCTGCACTCTTTCG
>JAFLUR010000205.1 GCA_022508725.1 Oscillospiraceae bacterium | reverse complement strand
TATCGCAAGAACCTGCGCGGCTACGGGGTCGGGACTTCATATAGTAAAGCCTATGGGATTTGAAATCGATGATAAAAAATTAAAACGCGCGGGGTTGGATTATTGGCATTTACTCGGAGTCCGGTATTATGAGAATCTCGATGATTTTTTTGACAGGAACCGTGATATACGATTTTTCCTCGCATCGACAAAATCGGTAAAGACCTATGCCGAGGTTGAATACAAAGACGGTGATTATATTTTGTTCGGCAAGGAAACTAAGGGACTGCCTCCGGAATTGCTGAATAAAAATATAGAAAAATGTATAAGAATACCTATGATAGAAGAAGCGCGGAGTCTTAATCTTTCAAATTCCGCCGCGATCGTAGTGTATGAGGCTCTAAGGCAGACGGGATTTAAAAATCTCAAAAATTCGGGCAGCCTTGCGGATATTAAAAACGAGAGGGTGGAAAAATATGAAAATAAAAATAATGGTTGATACGAGCAGCGATATTTCACACGAAACTGCCGAAAAATACGATATATCGGTATTGCCCATACTGAGCGTTTTCGGTGATAAAACATATGACACATGGAACGATATCACAAACAAGGAATTTTTTCAAATGCTGAAAGACTCCGAAGAAATTCCGACTACGGCGCAGACGCCGTATACGGTCATGCGTGAAACCTTGCTTGAGGCGGCAAGAACATATGATGCCGTTATTGTTTTTACAATATCGTCAAAGGCAAGCGGTCAGTATTCAACACTTAACACGGTAAAGAATGATATAACGGAAAATGAGCTTCCGGATGCCGACATAAGAATTATAGACACAATGTCATTTACCGTTCTTATAGCTCAGACCGCGGTATATGCGTCTCACTTGGCGGCGGAGGGCAAGAGCGCCGATGAGATCGAACAGCTGAGCAAAGACTATCTTAAAAGCTGGGACATAGCTTTTGTTGTGGGCGATCTGCTCTATCTGCAAAAGGGAGGAAGAATAAGCAAGGCGGTTATGGCCATAGGTACTCTTTTGGATATAAAACCGGTACTTGCCATAAGAAACGGACTTATCGAGTCTGTGGATAAATTCAGAGGGAAGAAGAATATCCCGTCAAAGCTGATGAAAAAAATAATCTCCGATCCCAAGTTTGACAAAGAAAGAAATGAATTTTTGGTCGCGGCGTCGGACAGCAATATGGGCGTTGAGTTTTCGGCATTGCTTAAAGAAAATAACGCTCGTCTGACAATGTACGGAGAAATCGGTCCCATTATAGGAACACATACCGGAGAAGGGACACTTGCGGCGTTTTACAGAATAAAGAGGAATATGTAAAAGAATTGGGAGGTGTTTGTTATACATTTCAGAAAAGAGCCTGTAAAAATTACATTTGCGCTTATCTCTGTTATTATAGCGGGAGTATTGGTTTATTTTTGTCTCGGAGGAATAGGCAGTGTGCTGATTACCGTCACAGACCTGACAATGCCGTTTATTCTCGGATATGCGTTTGCCGCATTGACCAAGCCCGTTTCCGGATTTCTGGTCAAAAAAATCAAGCTGCCGAGGCAGATCGCGGCTGTGATCGTATTGGTTATGTCATTCGGAATTATAGGCGCGGTGGTTTCCGCGATCGTATTCAAGGCGGCGGATGAGGCAAGAAATTTTTATATGTCGGTTCCGCATATTTATGAAAATATGAGACATATTATACTGAAATTTTCCGATAAGTGGAATATTATTTATGAAAATCTGCCTTTGAATATCCGGAATATACTTACCGGAATGGGAGAAAGCTTTTCTTCCTCCGTATCGGATAGGCTTAACGCGCAATCATCTCCGATATTTGAAAAGACGGGTATTTTTGCAAAAAAGCTTCCCGGTTTTTTTGTGGGTTTTATAGTATTTATATTATCCTCGTATTTTTTCATATCGGATGACGGAAAGGTTCGGGATACTCTGAAAAAATTGGTTAATGAAAAGACGGCAAATACGTTCAAACGTGTGGGAGATGAGGTGAAAAAATATCTCGGAGCTTATGTGAAAGCGCAGCTTTCGATCATGTGTGTGGTATTTGTGATACTTTTGAGCGGATTTTATTTTATAAGGGCGGATTATGCTCTGTTTGCGGCTCTTATTATAGCCGTAGTCGATGCGATACCGTTTTTCGGAACAGGCATTGCGCTTATTCCGTGGGCGGTGGTCAGCTTTCTCAATTCGGATATACAAAGAGGAATAGGGCTTACCGTAATATACCTTGCAGTAGTTCTTACACGCCAGCTCATAGAGCCGAAAATAATCAGCAGCAACATAGGTATGCACCCGCTTGTGACACTGATGTCCATGTATGCCGGATATAAGCTTTTCAGCATAGGCGGAATGATTTTGGGCCCCGTAATCATGATGCTGTTTATCAGCTTTTACCGCGCGGGAATTTTCGACAAGCCCAAACAAATTATAAAAGATCTTATAACGGGAATAAAAAAAGAATTGACAAAACACTGAATTATGAAATATAATTATTATGTGTATTTGCCGCGTCCGGAAAACAGCGGTATTTAACAAAAAGAGGAAGGAAAAGGTAGGACAAATGAGTAAATTTTATATAACAACGGCTATTGCGTATACGTCAAAAAAGCCGCACATAGGCAATACCTATGAGATAATTCTTACGGATGCCATTGCGAGATTTCGCAGATATATGGGAGATGATGTGTTTTTCCTTACGGGAACGGATGAGCATGGACAGAAAATACAGGAAATTGCCGAAAAGGAGGGAATTACTCCCAAACAGCACGTTGACAGAGTTACCGAGGGAATAAAGGAGCTTGCGAAAATACTTAACATAAGCTATGATAAGTTTATACGCACTACCGACGATTATCATGAGAGAAGTGTGCAGAAAATTTTTAAAAAGCTTTACGACCAAGGTGACATATACAAAAGTGAATATGAGGGTATGTACTGTATACCTTGCGAGAGCTTTTGGACAGATACTCAGCTGGTTGACGGTAAATGCCCCGACTGCGGACGTGAGGTTCATCCGACAAAAGAAGAGGCATATTTCCTGAAGTTGTCGAAATATCAAGACAGGCTTATGAAATATATTGAGGAAAACCCGGATTTTATACAGCCCGAGTCGAGAAAAAAGGAAATGGTGAATAATTTTCTGAAACCCGGACTTCAGGATCTGTGCGTTTCGAGAACAAGCTTTTCATGGGGTATTCCGGTCGAATTCGACCCGAAGCACGTTGTGTATGTATGGCTTGACGCGCTTTCGAATTATATAACGGCTCTCGGCTATTCACCCGATGAAAAGGGCGAATTGTATAACAAATACTGGCCCGCGGATGTGCATATAATAGGCAAGGATATACTGCGCTTTCACACGATTTACTGGCCCATTATGCTTATGGCTCTCGGTGAACCGCTGCCCAAGCAGGTATTCGGGCATCCGTGGATGCTTTTCGGTGAAGAGAAAATGAGCAAATCGAGAGGAAACGTTATTTATGCGGATGATTTGGTAAATAAGTTCGGCGTAGACGCCGTGAGGTATTACGCTCTCCATGAAATGCCCTTTGCACAGGACGGAACGATTACTTATGAGGTATTTCTGAATCGTTATAATTCCGATCTTGCCAATACGCTCGGAAATCTTGTAAAAAGAACGGTAGCGATGATAAATAAATATTTCGACGGTGAGATAAAAGAACCTTGCTGCGGCGGGGAATTTGACGATGAATTGAAAAAGGTTTGCCTTGACGCGGCGGGACTTGTCGAAAAGGCAATGAAAGATTGGCATATAAGCGACGCGCTCGATGAAATATGGAAGATAGCGAACCGCGCAAACAAATATATCGATGAGACGATGCCGTGGGTATTGGCAAAATCGGAGGACAAGAGTCGTTTGCAGACGGTGCTGTACAATCTTGCCGAGGCTATACGCTTTATATCGTCATTGCTGTCATCGTTTATGCCGGATACCGCGTCGGCAATAGCGGAGCAGATAAACTGCCGTGATGTTTCATACAACAGCCTTTCGGAATTCGGAAAACTTGCCGTCGGAACCAAAGTCGGTAAGGATGAGCCGCTGTTTGCAAGGATAGATATAGAAAAGACATTGAAAGAGCTTGAAGCGGAATTTGCCGCTGAGGAAGAAACGGCGGACGGCAGTCCGGATATTGAACCGTACAAGGATATTGTATCGTTTGATGATTTTGAAAAGCTCGATATAAGGGTGGGAAAGGTCATCGAATGTGAAAAGGTTCCCAAATCCTCCAAGCTGCTCAGATTTTTGCTTGACGTGGGCGGTGAAAAGCGTCAGATTCTGTCGGGAATATCAAAATATCACAATCCCGATGAATTGATAGGAAAAAATGTGATATTCATAGCAAACTTTGCGCCGAGAAAAATGATGGGACTCGAATCGAACGGT
>JAFLUR010000204.1 GCA_022508725.1 Oscillospiraceae bacterium | reverse complement strand
TTTTAATATCCGTTGATCATTATTCCGCTTTGGGAGTTTCTTCCGCTTTTTCTGCGTCTGCATTATCGTCTGCCGCATCCGTTGACTCGGGCTTTTCCGATGCGTCTGCCGCGTCTGTCGCTTCGGGCGCTTTTGTTGCGTCTGCATCATCGTCTGCCGCATCCGTTGACTCGGGCTTTTCCGATGCGCTTGCCGCTGCATCCGTCGATACGGGCGCTTTCGTTGCGTCAGCCGCCTGTGTGGATACGGGCGCTTTCGTTGCCTCGGTTCCGCCGTTCGTTGAATCTCCGCATGCCGCCAAGCTTACCGTCAAAGCGGATACCAAACATAATACTCCCAAAATTTCTGTCATCTTTTTCATTTTGATTATTCCTTTCCAATTTAAAATCATTAGGCTGCAACAATATGTATTTAACATATTTTTCATATTCCTTAACCCGGAAAACATTATAGCATACTTTGTTTTTAAATACAAGGGTAAATATTCCACAAAATATTATATATGCCAAAATACCTTTTTGTGAAATACGCTAATCAAACAATAAAACCAAAGATTTACAAAATTTATAAGCAATGTCATGTATGAAAACCCGAAATTAAAGCCGCCAACTCACGGTCGGCATGATATTTTCTCATTTTACACACGCGCCGTCACCGGAAATACCGCACTCCCGGCACATCAAAAATTAGACCCGTTAAATCCCCAATGCGTTACCTCTTCATATTTTACATACACGCCGTCACCGGGAATACCGAGCTCCTCTTTCAATATATTACAAATCTCACCCGTCATGCGGACATATTGCTCCCGCGAGCATTTTCCCAAAAGCTTAACTTCCACAAACGCAAGAGGCTTATCGTTTTTGCCCGCAAAATACAGCCTGTAATTATCCTGAAAACCCACCATTAAATATGTTTCGCCTTTCCCCAGAATCGACACGGCATCTCCCAGCCTTGCTTTTATTTTCTCTTCCTTTTCCTTTGAAATCGAAACGCTTACTTTTGTATCGATATACGGCATTTTAAATCCCTCCACAAAATTTTTTATAAAATTTATTTATACCGGAGACTCCGGCATATTGCACAGAAAAAGCTTCTCCGCCCAAGCGGCGGTGAATATCTGTTATATCCCCATCGTCAACAAATGATATGCTATACCGAAATAAAACAGATATCCGCTTGACATTATATACATGGTCCTTGACGGCGAAAAATTCCAGACGCTGCTCAGTCCTTCGTAATTCAATATAAACGATGATATCATTCCCGCCATCAGCACGGCAATAACGGTAGTCATGGAAATAAAATTCAGCACAATTCCTATCAGTCCGACTGCGGTAACCGGTACGGTGCTTATGGCAAAACGTGAGGCAATATCCCAAAATCCCGCATTGCTCCTGTACAGATACCGGCTTTCAAGATAAAATATTCCCGTAATGATAAAATAAAGAGCAAAATTGATCAATGTAACGGACAAAATACACGCCGCAAGCATTCCCGCCGTCTTTAATCCCTCGACTCCTCCGAAGCCCACGGCGTTGAGGACAACTCCGAAAATACTTCTTTTCATCCCGCTGTATGAAAAGAATATAATAAGCGAAAACACTATCCCCTCAAGAGCCACCGTAATAATCGACTGTACTTTGTCAAATGCTCCCGGATTTGATACGACATAGACCGGATCGCGGAAAAAGCTTGCGATAAAGCTTTTAAACTCTCCGAAAATGCCTTTCTTCCTCTCGTTCACCCTATGCGATCTTTTAAACTTAACTTTCTGCGCCTTGTTCTTCCCCCGAGTTCCGGATGAAGCCTTTTCCGCCCCGTCCGCCCTTTTTTCGGCTGACGCCCTGTAAGCTCTGCTTTGCGGACAATCACATCTTTCGTCCTTGTTCAGTTCCTTTCCGCAATACATACAACATCTCATTTATAAATTCTCCTCCAAGATAAACGGCTATCCGAAAATACGAAAACCGGATTTCTGTTTTTTTTCTTTATATACTTCAATATTTTCGATCCCCGTCTTACATTCGATCATTCCGTTGTCTATATCCTTTGTTATGTTTCCGCATGAGCATCTCTCCGCGTTCCTCGGATGCATCGATATAAGATCTCCGCATTCTTTGCATCGTATATAAACGTTTCTGTCCAGATTAAATCCGGAAAAGCCCTTTGTCTTAAATCCGGAAAAGCCTTTTCCCGTAAAAATCAAATTATCCGTATTTTTCATATCAATCATCTTCCCCGCTCCGTAATATTATTCATGACCTTAATATTTGCAATATATTTGCAATGCCGCCTTACGCTTTTTCGATAAGACATACCGCCGACGCGGCAATACCCTCTCCTCTTCCCTCAAATCCGAGCTTTTCCGTCGTCGTTCCCTTGACATTGATCCGGTCCTTATCAACGCCGAGAGCCGAGGCGATATTTTCACTCATTTCGTCTGTGTACGGCGCTATCTTCGGACGCTGCGCGATTATCGTAATATCGGCATTTACCGCAGCATATCCCTTTTGGGCTAAAATTTCCGCCGTTTTTTTCAAAAGCAGCATACTTGATATCCCTTTGTAGGTATCGTCATTATCGGGGAAATGTCTGCCTATGTCTCCCGCCGCCGCCGCGCCCAAAAGCGCATCGCATAAAGCGTGAAGAGCAACATCCGCATCGGAATGACCGTCCAGACCGTACTCATACGGAATTCTGACCCCGCACAAATACAGATCCCTGCCCTCAACAAGCCTATGTACATCATAACCCTGTCCTATACGCATTATCATTCCTCCTTTTCAAAATCGCCTCCGCCGCGGCTGTATCCGACGGAGTTGTGATCTTTATATTTTCATAGCAGCTCTCGGTTATAAATACTCTTGCTCCGTTTTCCACGGCCAAAGCCGTATCGTCGGTCACATTCATATTGTCCCGTGCCGCCTTTTCGTGCCATATGATAAGCTTATCTCGGAAAAACACCTGCGGAGTCTGTATATTGTAAACATTTTCGCGTTCCACCGTTTCCCGTATAAAGCCGTTTTCGGCTCTTTTCAGGCTGTCTGTGCACTTTACTCCGGCGGCTGCCGCGCCGTATTTTTTCGCATCCAGAACCGTTCTTGTTATTATCTCGGCGGTAATAAGCGCCCTTGCGCCGTCATGTACCGCCGCGATATCCGCATCCGACGCATACAATCCGTTAAGTACGGACCGCTGCCGCGTCCGTCCTCCCTCAACCACATTTTTCAGCTTGGATATATTGTATTCTTCCGCTATTCTTTCCGCTTCGGATATATCCGACCTGCCTGTCACTATTATTATATCGTCGATAATATCCGCCTCTTCAAAGCTGCGCAGCGTATGCGCCAGCATAGGTATACCCGCAATATTCATAAAAACCTTGTTCATGCCGGCATTCATACGCGTGCCGCTGCCCGCCGCCGCAATTATTCCGCTTACCTTCAATCTGACACGATCCTTTCGATTTCATTCGTATTTACACCAATCCGTCAACGGTATCCGCCATAATGCTTTCTATTTCCTCCTGATTTGCCAGACTTGACAGCACAAGCTCGCTCACCAATATCTGCCGTGAATTATTAAGCATTTTTCTTTCGCTTGTTGACAATCCCTTTGAGCGGTCGCGATACATAAGATCCTTTACCACCTGCATGACCTTGTAAATATCGCCCGACTTTATCTTCTGAAGATTTTCCCTGTGTCTGCGGTTCCAGTTCAGATCCTCCGGCAGAGGCGCATTCTTGAACGCTTCAAGCACCTTTGCCGCCTCCTCCTTTTTCATAACGCATCTTACGCCTATCGAGTCGCACGCCTGCATAGGAATCATAACCGTCATATCGCTCGACGGTATTCGCATTATATAGTAGCTTTCCCTTTTACCCAAAACCTCTTTTTCTTCTATAGCCTCGATTATACCGGCCCCGTGAGTTGGATAAACTATTTTATCCCCGATATGATACATGAAAAACCAACCTCCTGTCAAAACACAAGTCAACCCATCACTATTCGGAAAAAATTCGGTATCCGGAAACACAGTCGTGTACGCATACGGAAATGCCTATAATTATGCGGTTTTACCGGATGATAATTTTTTTCAAATATCGAAACATATAAAAATGCCGAAACTCAAAAATACCGATATTGCCGTATCCGTCATATTACCGGAAAATATCGAATATTAAATAAGAGGTATCAAAGGGCGGCAGGCTGCGCCCTTTCGTCCGGACATTCCCTTATATATTATACCACAAAATACGTCAAAAGTCAAAAATTTTTTTGACAATTTTAACAATAAATAATTAGGAAACACCAAATAAATCAAATATCAAAAAATAATTCGGCACCTCGGCGAAAAAACAGTGCGAACGCGTGCGCGCTTGCGCTAAAGAATAAGCGTATATTTTTTCGTAAAT
>JAFLUR010000203.1 GCA_022508725.1 Oscillospiraceae bacterium | reverse complement strand
TCCGACGGTATAAACGACTCCTCCCGCAACCAATAAAGCAATTCCCGGGATGTCAACCGTTGCAATAACCGCTTTCATCGCAAGTATAATTCCCCAGCCCATAAAAATATAACAGGCTGTGGATATTTTTTTTAATTTATCTATATTAACGGCGTTAAGTACTATCCCAACGACCGCCGCGCCCCATATCAATCCGAAAATTACCCATCCGAGGGCAATTCCCTTTGACGCCATTCTCAAAGTATACGGCGTATATGTGCCGGCTATAAGCAGGAATATGGAGCAATGATCGAATATCCTCAATACATACTTTGCGACAGGCGTCCGTACTATATGATATACCGTTGACATGGAATACAGCACAATAAGCGCTATCCCGTAAACCAATGCGCCGGCGATCGAATATCCGTTTCCCTTTATGACGGCATATACGATCAATACCGCAAGAGCCGCCGCGGAACACAGCGCTCCCACACCGTGGGATACGGAATTGAATATCTCCTCTCCCACGGTATACATCAATCCCTTTTTCAGGTTTTCCGTACCGGTTTCGTTATTCGATCTGTTATTCTGTTCATTACTTGATTTTTTTCTCATTTCGGTTCCGTAAAGATCACTCGGCTTTTGCGGATGCCTGCGGCTGTTCGGTACCGTTCGGCTCTTCGTCGGCTTCCGGAGATCCGGTATCCTGCGGCTGTCCGGCAGTCTCGGACTGCTCCGTATCCTCCGCCTGTGCCGCCTGCGCCGCGTCCATTGCTTGGCTTATTTCCTCTTGAGCCGCCTCGAGAACAGCCTGAGCCTCTCCCCACGGCGTATCCGGAGTAAGTACTTCTTCAAGACCGTACATGGATATTATCTGCTGCGCCGATTCATCTCCGCCCACGATCGCCTTAAACGGCAGCTGCGGAATAACATCTGACCATTTTGTGTCATTCGTAATATCCTCCGGCACATAATTGTTTTCCCTAAACTCTTCGATCGACAGATCGTTATAGAGCGCCACCTTTTCAAGAGTCATTGCGCCTATGGTTTCCGAAAGCTCGGTATCCTTTGTGATTTCATCGCCCAGTCCGTAGGTTTCGAGGAATTTATTGAATTTCATTCCCTTGCTTTTCGCCGCGTCTCCCGCATTATCGATCGAACCTACGGAATTAGCCTCCTTATTCCTTATACCCTCCGATATTTTCGGATAGACCGCATAAATGCCCGCGCCCAGCACAGCCGCGATCACCGCCGCTATAACGATATTCATAGCCGTATCGGAGCCGTTTCCGGGGTGCTTATAACTGTTTTTTTTCATACCGTTTATTTTCTCCTTTCGAATTGCATTGACCGACCCCGCAAAAAACTCCGTCCGAATAATGCTTGACACTGCCCGGCAATTTCTGCGGGGGGTTTATATCAACCATACTATAATATCACCTTTTCCGCAAAAAATCAATATCTTTTTGACAATACATTAAAATTTTCAAAAAAAGTTCACACAAATATATTTTATTTACCGAAAATACTCTTTGAAAAACAAATAAAAATACTCTTTGAAAAGCAAATACAGACTTTACACTTGGATTTATATATGATATAATATAGATATCGTAAAACAAAGGAGCGCGCGAAATGACCGGTTCCGAAATGTCGGGGGCTGTTTGCCGGACATGATTTCGAATTCTCCGCGCCGCGAAAAACGCGGAAGATATCCTTTTATTGTAATTCATTGAGAGGAGATTTATTTTTATATGAAAAGCTTTGAAATAAAAACCAAAATTTATTTCGGCGATAATGCTCTTGACAGACTCGCCGAGCTTCCGTACAAAAAAATTATGATTATCACCGATCCGTTTGTAATAAAAAGCGGAATGATACAAATGATTACATATCGTCTTAACGAAGCGAAAATAGATTTCGAGATTTTCGATGAAGTCGTTCCCGACCCGCCCGTCGAAAAGGTTTCGGTCGGCGTAAAGCATTTGCTTGAATATAATCCCGAAGCCATAGTTGCGGTGGGCGGCGGCTCCGCGATAGACTCGGCAAAGGCAATAAAGGATTTCGCATCAAAGGTGAAAAACGATAATGAGGTAAAGCTCATCGCGATCCCGACCACAAGCGGAACGGGTTCGGAGGTCACCGCGTTCTCGGTGATACGCGACGACCGGAACCATAAGAAATATCCTCTTGTTTCGGAAAGCATGATACCGAATGAGGCGATACTTGACGCGGCTCTCGTAAAAAGCGTTCCCCCATCGATAACCGCCGATACCGGAATGGACGTGCTGACTCATGCGATAGAGGCGTATGTAAGCATAAACAACAATGAATTTTCGGCGGCTCTTGCCGAAAAGGCGATAGAGATATGCGGAGTATTTCTCCTGCGCTCGTTCCTTGACAATAACGACACCCACGCGCGGCAGAAAATGCACGCCGCGTCATGCCTTGCGGGACTTGCGTTCAATTCCGCCTCACTCGGACTCAATCACGGCATAGCGCATCAGCTCGGGGCAAACTTCCATATACCTCACGGACGCGCAAACGCTCTGCTTCTTCCTCATATTATCGAATTCAATTCGGATATAAACATACACTCGAAAAGCAGGCACGAATACCTGCCCGCCGTGAGAAAATACGTTAATATAGCCAAGCTGCTCGGACTTACAAACTTCAATGAGATCACGACCGTCCGCGCTCTCGTAAACTGGATACAGTTTATGATGAAAGAGATGAATATGCCTCTTACCATCGCTCAATGCGGAGTCGATAAAAAGGAATATTTCGACCTTATTGATGTTATGGCGGACAATGCAATCAAGGACGCCTGCACAATCACCAATCCGCGTGTTCCCACGCATTATGATGTCGTTACCATTCTTAAAAATCTGTATGAATGAACCGGACCTCCCCGGATATTTCCGGGGAGGTTCGATTTACCGTATGAAATTTTCAAGGAGTTTTATTTATGGAAAAAATGTGTATATTCGATCTTGACGGAACGCTTATAAATTCACTGCCGGCAATTTCCCATTTTGCAAATATCGCGTTGAATTCGGTCGGACTCGGACCCATCGATACAGATACATACCGGTATTATGTGGGTGACGGCATGGATACGCTTTTGCATAGGTGCCTTGCGCATTACAATGCCGATACCGAAGAAAATTTTTCCCAAATGAGAGCGGTGTACAAATCGGGCTATGACAATGACGTTCTTTACGATACCCGCGCTTATGACGGAATACCAGAGCTTCTTGACGAGCTTAAAAAAATCGGCGTAAAAATATGCGTTCTTTCCAATAAGCCCGACAATGCCGCCGTGTGCGCGGTCGATAAGCTTTTCGGAAAAAACCGGTTCGATCTGGTTATCGGTCAGGTGGATGGGCAAAGGAAAAAGCCGGCGCCCGACGGAGTTTTTTCGATATGCGATAGGATGGGTATTTCTCCCGGCCGGACGGTATTTGTCGGTGATACGAACGTTGACATCCTCACAGGCAAAAACGCGGGAGCCTTCACCGTCGGCGTTCTTTGGGGATACAGGGACGAAAAGGAGCTGCGCGAAAACGGCGCGGACAAAATAATATCATACCCGTCCGAGCTTATCGATATAATCACGGGCATATGAGGTGTACCATGGCTTACAGTAAAAATTTTGCCGACATATATGATTTTCTTATGTATAAGGATATAGATTACGCGCATTGGGCGGACTATATAGAAAATATTTTTACCCACTACGATCTTTCCCCCGATCTTGTATGCGACCTTGCCTGCGGGACGGGAAATTTTACAACGATACTCGCAAAAAGAGGCTACGACATGACCGGCGTTGATATTTCAGCCGATATGCTCTCCGCAGCGCGCGCAAAAGCCGCAGATGAAGGGCTTGATATTCTGTTTTTAAATCAGGATATCTCCCGCCTTGACCTTTACGGCTCAATGGGCGCGTTTATATGCATGATCGATGGTTTTAATTATATCCTCGTTCCGTCCGTTCTTCAAAATATATTCACAAAAATACACCGATGCTTCCTTGACCCGGACGGCATACTTATATTTGACCTGAGCTCATACACAAAGCTTAAGCATACTCTCGGGAACAATATATTTCTGCACAGCGAACGGGATATGTTTTACGCATGGGAGAATACTTTTCATGAAAAAAGCGCGGTAAGCGAAATGAATTTGACGTTTTTCCGAAAAGGAAAGAGCGGCTATAAGCGGTTTTCGGAAAATCATCTTCAAAAAGCGTATACCGAACGGCAGATCGTATATATGCTCAAAAAAGCGGGATTTTCATCGGTCGATACCTTTGCCGAGTTCGATCTCGTTCCCCCGGATAAGGATGCCGAAAGAATAGTATTCGCCGCAAGATATTGAAATATATACGACAAAACCGGCATAACCCGTATTATGCCGGTTTGACGATTTTTACACTCAGAGCCTGTTTAGTATCCTCCAATCACCGTCTTTTCGGCGTCTTTTCCCGCCGGT
>JAFLUR010000202.1 GCA_022508725.1 Oscillospiraceae bacterium | reverse complement strand
TGCGGGAAAATATGCCAAAAAGATGATGATTGGAGGATACTAAACAGGCTCTGAGACCGGTTTCAGCCGTATTGATGAATGTATCGGTGTGTTTGTATAAATATCCCGCCGGCAGCGGCAGGAAATTATCGGAAGGAGAATATTTATGTCTGAAATAATCGGATTTGCCGTAACCGCCGCGGGCACCGTATTTTGTCTTTGCGCGAAAGTGATATGGGAAAAGCTGCGAGTCGGAGAGCCTTCGGACAGCAATGTTTTAAAGCTGAAAATTGTCGGATTGGCGATTGCTGTTGTCGGGGCGCTGATGGTTTTTTTGATGTGATCTCCGTGAGCTTTAACGGAAGATTTTTTATAAAAGCACAAAACAGATATTCGATATTTGTAAAATATTGAATATTTTTGGGATATTTGAAAGGAAGATCGGTAATGAACGAAAAAAATAATATTGCCAAAACATACGATCCGTCGCAGGTTGAGGAAAGGCTGTATAACGAATGGGTCGAAAAGGGTTATTTTCATGCGGAGGTAAACCCGGACAGGAAACCGTTTACGATAGTTATACCGCCTCCGAATGTTACGGGACAGCTTCATATGGGACACGCGCTTGACGAAACGCTTCAGGATATACTTATCAGATACAAGCGTATGCAGGGGTATGAGGCGCTGTGGGTTCCGGGAACGGATCATGCGGGAATTGCGACACAGATAAAGGTTGAGGAAGTCCTCAGAAAGGAAGAGGGCAAAACAAGATACGATCTCGGACGCGAAAGATTCCTTGAAAGAGTATGGGAATGGAAAAATATGTACGGCGATCGTATCATTAATCAATTGAAAAAAATAGGCTGTTCATGCGACTGGGACAGAGAACGGTTCACAATGGACGATGGATGCTCAAAGGCGGTGCGCGAGGTTTTTTACAATCTTTACGAAAAGGGAATAATATATCAAGGCAGCCGCATAATAAACTGGTGTCCGAAATGCACGACGGCTCTTTCGGACGCGGAGGTCGAGTATGAGGAACAGGCGGGACATTTCTGGCATATAAAATACCCCGTGAAGGATTCGGATGAATTTGTCATAATCGCAACGACAAGACCCGAAACATTGTTCGGCGATACGGCTGTGGCGGTAAATCCGGATGATGAAAGATACAGGCATCTTATAGGAAAAACGCTTATCCTTCCTCTCACCGACAGGGAAATACCGGTTATCGCGGATGAATATGTGGACAAGGATTTCGGAACGGGCTGCGTTAAAATCACACCCGCTCACGATCCGAACGACTTTGAGGTCGGAAAAAGGCATGATCTGGAACAAATAAAGGTAATGAACGATGACGCGACAATCAACCGATACGGCGGAAAATATGAGGGTATGGACAGATATGCGGCAAGAAAGGCAATGACGGAGGAGCTGGATGAGCTCGGACTTCTTGTAAAGGTCGAGCCTCATTCGCATAATGTGGGCTGCTGCTACAGATGCTCAACGACGGTCGAGCCTATTGTTTCAAAGCAGTGGTTTGTAAAAATGCAGCCGCTCAAGGGTCCCGCCGTGGATGCGGTAAAGAACGGAAATTCAAAGTTCGTGCCCGAGCGATTCAGCAAGATATATATGAATTGGATGGAAAACGTATATGACTGGTGTATTTCCCGTCAGCTTTGGTGGGGACACAGAATACCGGCGTTTTACTGCGATGAGTGCGGCGAAACCACGGTATCAAAGACGGATATCGAAAAATGCCCTAAATGCGGCGGTCATGTTCATCAAGACGATGATGTGCTTGATACATGGTTCTCGTCGGCGTTGTGGCCCTTTTCAACGCTCGGCTGGCCCGAAAATACAAAGGAGCTTGAATATTTTTATCCGACGAGCGTTCTTGTTACGGGCTATGATATAATTTTCTTCTGGGTTGCAAGAATGATTTTCTCCGCAATGGAGCATACGGGAAAAGCGCCGTTTGAACATATTTTCATTCACGGGCTTGTTCGCGACAGCCAAGGCAGGAAGATGAGCAAATCGCTCGGAAACGGTATAGACCCGCTTGAAATAATCGGAAAATACGGCGCGGACGCGCTCAGGTTTACGCTTGCCACGGGAAATTCTCCGGGAAATGATATGCGTTTTTATACGGAGCGCGTTGAGGCAAGCCGTAATTTCGCAAATAAGATATGGAACGCGTCGAGATTTACGCTTATGAACCTTGATATAAACGAAAACAAGCTTCCTGAGAAAAGTGAGCTTTTGCGGGAGGATAAATGGATAATAAGCAAGTTTAACACGCTTGTCAAAGAGGTGACGGACAATCTCGATAAGTTTGAGCTGGGAATAGCCGTTTCAAAGCTTTACGATTTTATATGGGACAGCTTCTGCGACTGGTATATCGAGCTTGTAAAGCCGAGATTGTTCGACAAGGAAAATCCCACGGGAAAAACCGCGCAGTATGTTCTCACCTATGTGCTTTCAAATTCGATGAAGCTGCTGCATCCGTTTATGCCTTTTATTACCGAGGAAATATGGCGGCATCTTCCGCATACGGGAGAAAGCATTATGATAAGCGAGTGGCCGGTTTTTGAAGAGAAACTGAATTTTGAGACGGAAGAAAAGGCAACGGAGATCATCATGGGGGCTATTACCGCGATAAGAAACCGCCGCGCGGAGATGAATGTCCCGCCCTCAAAGAAAGCGAAGGTTATCATAGTTACCGATAACAAGGCGATATTTGAAAATTCGGGTGCATATTTCGAAAGACTTGCATCGGCGGACGGTGTTGAAGTGCTTTCGGATAAGCGGGGCGTTTCGGATAATTGCGTAAATATAGTCGTTGACGGCGCGGAAATATTCCTTCCGCTCGACGCTCTTGTTGACAAGGAAAAGGAGCTTGAAAGGCTTTTAAAGGAAAAGTCGGAGCTTCTTGATGAAATAAAGAGAGCGGAGGGCAAGCTCAATAACAAGGGATTTGTCGAAAAAGCGCCCGAGAAGGTCGTAAACGAAGAACGGGCAAAGGCGGAAAAATACAAGGCTATGCTTGATAAGGTGCTTGCGGCGATAGAAAGCATCGAAAAGCGGTAAGGTATTGAGGAAACACGAAATAAACCGGTGTTTTCCCAAAAAAAACGGAAAGTATAAAATGAATTATGAAGAAAGTATAAAATATATACATTCGACGCCTAAATTTTCCCGTGTTCTCGGGAATGATGTGCTGAGAAAGCTTCTGCGGGTCTTGGGGGATCCGCAGAAGACTCTGCGCTTTATACATATAGGCGGAACAAACGGCAAAGGCTCGGTGTCCGCAGTCTGTGCATCCGTTTTGAAAGAGGCGGGGTATGTAACGGGGATGTTTACATCACCTTATATAGAACGTTTTAACGAGCGTATCCGGATAAACGGAGTTCCGATAGAGGACGGGGAGCTTGCGGAATGTGTTACGGCAGTAAGAGAAGCGATGGAGAAAAGCGGATATTTTGTTTCGGAATTTGCGCTCGGAATGACGGCGGCATTTTTGTATTTTAAAAAGAAAAAATGTGATTTTGTCGTGCTTGAAGTCGGTATGGGAGGCTTGCTCGACGGTACAAATGTCATAGACGAAAGCATTGTCACGGTGATAACGTTGATAGGCTTGGATCATACCCGGTATCTCGGCGACACGATAGAGAGAATAGCTGCGGAGAAATGCGGTATCATAAAAGAGGGCGGCAGAGTCGTTACATATCCGAAGCAGAAAAAAGAGGCGCTCGGCGTTATACGGGAGTACTGCGATAAAAAAAATGCCGGGCTTATAATTCCCGGTATGCCCGAAAGGACAGGTACGGGATTTATATATAACGGAAAAATTTTTGAATTTCCGCTTATCGGGTCATATCAGCCGTATAATGCGGTCATGGCGATCGAGGCGATTGAGGTGATGCGCGGCATCGGGATAAATATAACCGACGAAAGCATATATGAGGGAATAAAAAAGGTTCGCTGGCCGGCAAGGTGTGAAAAGGTGATTGATGATCCCGAGGTATATATCGACGGGGCGCACAATCCGGACGGCATGAGCGGACTGTGCGATACGATAAAATATCTGCGTGATATCAACGGAAAAAAGGTATATATCGCGGCGGCAATGATGGAGGATAAGAATATTGAGGACTGCATAGGCGTGATCTCGGAAATTTCGGACAGATTTTATGCCGCGCGGTTCGATGATCCGAGATGTGCCGGAGCGGAATATACGGCGGCATATTCAAAATGCCGTGACACCGTTGTATGTCCGGACGCGGAGGATGCGATCAAAAGAATAATCAAAGACGCCCGCGACGACGGAAACGCTATGGTATGGATATGCGGTTCACTGTATTTTGCGGGGAGGGCAAGAAAATTCATAAGAGCCTGTTTGGTATCCGGAAATCATCGGATTTTTGAGTAGATTTTTCCGGCGGCAAAGTCCGAAATTTGAGGGAATACTTTGTGTATTTCAAAAATTTCGGGCAAAGCCGAAGGGAAAATATGCC
>JAFLUR010000201.1 GCA_022508725.1 Oscillospiraceae bacterium | reverse complement strand
GGATCGCCGTATATTTTTTATTCATAAAACATATCTCCTCCAAAGCGGTGTTTATTTAACCGAAAACAAATCTATGAATTTTCGACTATCTCCTTAAACACCTGTATAATATCATTATATACGGCGCTCGAATTTTTTTTAAACGCGCTGCATATCTTTTCCGCCTCTTCGCGGTTTCCGGCATAAAGCTCCAAATTCATAAGCGGTTTTTCGCCCTCGTATATCCCGCACTTTGACATAAACTCCATCTCATTAAAAGGCAGAAGCTCGGTCCGTATGCTGTTTTTCCGTCTTTCCTCCAAAAACATCGGAGCGACCGATTCCTTTATCGACTCCCTGACATATCCGGGTATCCTATCCCTAAAAAATCCGAGTGTCTGCATACCCTCTTCCGTTATGCGGTAAATCGATTCATTCTTTATCTCATGAATATATTCCAATTCCTCGAGGGTTTCCATGGCTATGGAATAGTCGGCAAAATTTATTATGCAGTTTTCAAGGACCAATTTGTCAAGCTGAGCTCCGGTTATAGGCTTTTCCGCTTCATTCAGCGCAAACAATATTATGAGCTGTATAAGAAAGGAATCGTCTATTTCTCTTGCGTATACCATTTACAAATCACCTGTTCCGACACAAAATTAAAAAAATACGAATATTATTGTTTTTTCGGACCGCAAACAATATCGGACATATCATAAAATATTGTTTTTTTCGCCCGAAACGCGTTTATCGGCAAGAGCTATCAGTGAAAAAATATCACGCCTGCCCTCGATCTCAGACATCTCCGCAATGCCTATTTTAAATTTTTCACGGTTTTCCTGCTTCTCTATTTTCTTCCTGAATGCATCTGTTTCGGAATCGATCGAAACCACCAAAAATTCATTCCGGTCATACCTTATGCAGATATTTTTCTCATCCGAAAAACCGGCATTCAGATATTCCGCCGTTTTCTTTATAAAATCCTCATCACCGAAGCGGGCGTCTATATGAATAAGAGCCATACACACATTCTTATCCCGGTTTTGGGATATGAACGGCGCAAGATGCTCATCCACATATCGTCTGTTGTATGTACCGGTTTCAAAATCGGTTATGACATTATTGGTTTGGTCCATAAATGCATACATCGCGCTGCCGTTGCTGAATACATCCATGCTGTCGGATATATCCTTCATCGTTTCCATAACAAATTCCTTGCCCTCGCATACGATATATCTCGACATTATTATATAAACTCTGTCATTCACATATTCCATCTTTGAATGAGACCGGTGTGTTTCGAGCGTCCGGATCGATATACAGTTATTGCACCTCCTGCACTTATCCCAAGTGACAAAGCATGAATGCCATTGCTTTGAATTTATGAAAAGCGAGTCGGGATAACATATCTTGCATTTCTTGGGATTTACAAGACGTACCGTCGTGAATGTATTTTCCAGAACCGACATTTCATTTTTTAACTCTTCAAGTGTATATTCCGTCTTCATACATCAATCACTCCCAATCATATTTTACCGCCGATAAAACCGCCGTCAAATAAAACTCACCATTGGCAGAAAATCACGTCGTTCTCCGAATAACAGCCTCACTTGACGACACTCCGAACAAATATCCCGCCGACAAGAACATTATAACACACCGCGCCCATTAAATCAATAGCAATTATACATAAAAATACGCGTCTGCCGCGAAAAAACGACCGTATTCCGCTGCAGACGCATAAAAGATACCATGTGATACCGGAAGCCAAAATTTCCGGAAGCAATAAATGAATTACAACTCTGTCATTATGGTTATTACCGCCGCGTCAAACGCTCCGTTCGACATTGTGCCCGTAACCGTTACTTCCTGACCCTCTTTGATATTCTTGAAATTCTTTTTACTGCCCGTAAGATCAACCACAAGAACCTCGCTCTTTGCAAATATCATCTCCGTAGACGTGTTACCCTCGTCATCCGTTACCTTAACCGTAAGGAATCCGTAAGATGTGTTGATATTCTCAACAATACCTCTTACCACCTTTGCCGTGGACGTTGAAACGCTTGCGTCGATGTTTACCACCGCATCACTGTCAAGTGTCAGATTTACGGTATCGCCGACTCTTAAGTCGTATACCGTTGCATTTTCCCCGTTTATCATTATCTTTACGCTTTTGGGTATCTCGTACTTCTTTTCCTCTCCGTTTATATCGACGGTCAGCGTCGGGGTCGCGGATATTTCCACCGAAACAACCGTTCCCTTTACTCTCTTTTCGGTCGATTCCGCCTCGATCTTGGTTATTTGATCGTATACGATGGTAAGCGTGACCTTATCGCCTTTGTATATACTTCTCAAATCGGACGCCGCGCCGTTCTTTTTCACCGTAACATCCGACTCGACGGCATAGGTGTTTCCGTCATAATCCGGTGACGAATGGCTTATTGTCATCGTAACCTCCGAGCCTATTGCGACTTCTTCGACCGCTGCGTTCTTTATGATCGTTTCCTTCGGCTCTCCCACTATTTTGGAAACCTTTCCTCTCGAAAGCGACAGCTGCACCTTATCATTCTCCTTGAATGAATTTATCGACGCCGCCTTTTCACCGTAATATATCGCAACATCACCGCTGCATACATATGTGTTCTGCTTTGCCGAGGTCGCCGTTGCCAACGTTATCTTCAGCTCGTTCGAGGTATTCGAATATCCTTTGAATATACCGACAATTTCCTCATCGGGTTGGCTTGAAAGCGCGTCTATGTATTTTACGCTCGAACCGAAAGATGTAACAACAACATCAACGCCCTCGGGGAATGCATTGTACCGGACGATTTCTCCGTCCACCCTTGCCACCGTAAAATCACTGTAGCCGTAAAGCTTTGTTTCCCCGCCCTTTGTCTTGACGGTTATGTTTTTGGAAGCTGTATCGATCGATGTAAGCTTTACCTCCTCAAACGACGGCTTCATTTTATTGACCGTTTTTGAAAGCATGACCGCCATCTGGCTCCTTAAAACATTCGTATTCGGCGAAAATTCATTGTTTCCCATACCCTGCATAATACCGGCATCGGTAACATAATACACATAAGTAATTGCCTCTATCGGTATACTGAGCGCGTCCTTATAATCAAGGTCTGTGAGAACGTTGCTTTTGGCAATCTTTTCATCACCCATAGCCTTGGTAATGATAATTGCCGCCTCATAACGTTTCATAGGCGAATTCTTCAGCTCGCCCTTTAAATATATGTCAAGATCATCTATGCTGAGTGCGTCCCTGTAGAGCATGAACGCGATATCAGCCTTGGAATATGTAAGCTTATATGCCTCCGCATCAAGGATTGCGCCGTATTTATCAAGCGCCATTTCGACGATCTCCCTGTTTTTCTCATCGTTTGATCCCATTGCGCGCGCAAACAAAACCAGTCCCTCTTGTTTTGTTATGCTCTGCGCGGGTCTGAACGTGCCGTCCTCATAACCGTTTATATAACCCGCATCCGCCATCTCCTCTACATACTCTCTCGCCCAATCCCAACTCTTGTCCGCCATATCTCCGAATCTCGCGGCAAACGCCGATGAAATTATACCGGCAGCAAGGTCTGACGCTATGATAAATCCAAATAATTTTTTCATAAAAACAAATTCCTTTCAATAATAATCTACCGCACCCAAACCTCATTTTTCGGTCTTTACTCAATAATTTCTTTTATTATATCATAATTTTATTATCTATGCAATACAATTTATAAAATTTTTCAGGGCAACAGAGTACAAAAAAGCGTCCCTGAAATTTTATTTTCAAAAACGCTTGACATATTGTATTTATTTTGATATAATACAGGTAAAGATGTGAGCGGCTTTGACCGCTCCGCATGGTTTTTTTATTGGGTTTTCACCCAATGCCGCCTCAATGCAGATGGGGCGGCTATTTTTTTCTCATAATCTTATGTATTATAACAGTAATTATAATTACTGCAATAATCGTACAGAATAAATCTGGACTTGCCATAAGCAACACCTCCTTTTCGGTAGGTGTCGGAGCAGCCGCCACCGCTCTTTTTACCCGGGCATTATTCGCCGTGTTTATTATATCATATTTTATTTTATTTTGTCAATACATTCATTTCCCGAAATTTTATTTTCAAAATCGCTTGACATATTGTCTTTGTTTTGATATAATACAGGTAAAGATGTGAGCGGCTTTGACCGCTCCGCACATATGTTGTTTTATTGGGTTTTCACCCAATGCCGCCTCATATAACGGATGGGGCGGCTATTTTTTTCTCATAATCTTATGTATTACAACAGTGATTATGATCACTGCAATAATCGTACAGAATAAATCCGAACTTGCCATAAGCAACACCTCCTTTTCGGTAGGTGTCGGAGCAGCCGCCACCGCTCTTTTTACCCGGACTTTATTTGCCGGGATTCATTATATCATATTTTCTTTTATTTTGTCAATATGTTCATTTCATAAATCCAGGGCAACAGCATTTACTTTTTTATTGGGAACAAAATATTCATAAGAAAATCG
>JAFLUR010000200.1 GCA_022508725.1 Oscillospiraceae bacterium | reverse complement strand
TGTCCCGTAAAATCTTTGGGGTGGTCGATATTGAAACGGGTATAAATATCTTCCAACGACATATCCGGTGCAAGTGGCGCGGCATAAACAGCTTCATAATTTGCAGGGTCAACTTTAAGTCCTGCCGTCTGTAGACGATCGTAAGGCTCAAAGATGTAGTTCCGCATTTCGTCGCCGCCCTTAATCTGATAAATGGTAAAGGTGTCCTTGTCATGCTCGGCGGTCTGCGCTGCTTCCTGTGCTTCATGCCGCGTTCGCCGTTGAAGTTCCGTAGGGCGTTCCCCGGTAAGCGGTTGAATAGACTTGATACGATCAGCAGCGTAAATTGCGTTGTCGTTTAGCTGCCGCTGCCACGCTCCGGCAGAGGGCGACCATTTGAAGCCATTGCCCTTTAGCTCGGCGCGAATATCCGGGTCGGGCTTTCCGTCAAAAAAGATTTGCAAGAGATTGTCTGCGGCGTTGGCTTCCGCCTTGCCGCCGTCAAACTCCCAGCCCACATAGCCGACTTCCTTTTGCCGTGTCAATGAAGCGATACGCTCCTTTACTCTGCGGATTTCCGCATTATTATTGGATAAAGCCCGGCTTGCAAAGGGCTTCGGGTCAATATGCCAACTTTGTGCCATGTCTGCCTTTAGATTCTCGATCTGCTCCGGATTAAGGGCGGGGCAGCCGTCAAGGGTCTTATTTTTGCGGTAGTAGGTATTGACCGCTTTCATGGTTTCCTGCGACTTTTCCAACTTCGCCAGCTTGCTTTCCAGCTTGGAAACGGCGTTAGGGTCATCCGCGCTGATACCGCCCATACCTGTACTGCGAATTTTATCAAGCAAGCCCTGTATCTCCCGGTATTCCTCCATATTTTTATCCGCTGCGGCGTTCTGCTTTTCTTTCTTTCGTACAGGGAAATTGCTTCCCCCGGTAATAAGAACGGACGGGACGCGGGCGGTAATCTCATATCCCTTATTCATGTTTGCTGCCAACTTCCGGGCGTAGGTATCAAGCATACTGTCTATCTTTGCATGGAAAGAGGGGTCTACACGCTTTTTCTGACGTGCCGCAAGTTCGGCGGCTTCGTCTACATAGTGGCGGTATTCTGCGGTCGCGCTTCCGGGCTTATAGTCTGAAAAGCTGATAGCTTCCTTTGCGCGTTGGGCGGCTGTTTCGTTGATCGGGTAATAGGTGACGGACGTTCGCGGCTCGGTCTGCCCGGGCATCTTATCCGGAGCGGGGGCTTCGACTGCGTGCTGTGCTTTTTCTCGCTCCGCAAGCGTCTTTTTCGCACGTTCCCGAACATCATCACCGATATGCAGCGAATACAGTTCAGAGGTTGAGGAAAAGCCTACATTGTTGAAAATATAGTCAATATCACTTTCTTTCAAAGCTCCCGCCGCAAAATAACGCTTGTTTGAGGGGGTTTCACTCACTTTACCGTCTGTTATGTCATGATTCAGTCCCGTTTCAATGTGTGCGCGGATTTTACCGTCCACGGCTAACGTCACATAATACCGGCCCATATACCCGCCGCTTTTATCGTCCGTACCGTCGTTAAATTCCACATTAAGTATGGTATACGGCTTCAATCCCTTTTGTGCGGCGACTGCATTATCTTGTGTTTCGCGCTTCCTAAGTGCGGTAACAGCGGCTTCCTTTGCTGCGTTTATGATTTCCGGGTTATACTGCACCAAAGCATTGTTTATACATTCATTTTGTACCTTTGCGGTTTTGGATTTCGGTGTACTGTGGTTGCCGATAAACAGGGATTTACCGTTATCAAACTTGATAGATATGTCACTTGTGCCGCGCCATTTGCCAGAGCAGGGGGAAGTTTCGATTTTACCGGTTGTGCAGTCGAAAGCCTGTGCGATAATATCAATTTTGTCTTGTGTGGGCAATTTTTCATATCTTTTCGCTGTTTCAATCGCTTTTTTCTGTAAATCCGTAAGGTTTTCGGCTTTGGGCGTGTCCTGTTCCGGCTCGGATTTTTGTACGTTTTCCGGCTTATTCGGTTGTGACACTGTAGATTGTGCTGACGGCGATTCCGGTTGCGGAGTGTCCCGCTCGTTATTTTGTTCTTTATCCTGCGTCTTTTGTATTTCCGCAAGCTGCGCGTCAATGCTGTTTATGATTTCGGCTACGGTGCTGCGAATAGTTTCAAGAGAGCTTTTCAGTTCGGTAAGCTCGCGCCCGTTGCTCCACCCGGCGATATATCCGAAAGAATAGTCCGACGTATCAAGTCCGTAGTGTTGGCACACGGTATAGGCAACGCTTTCCGCTTCGACTTCGCGGGTGCGGCGATCGGGACGTACTTGCCGTTCTTCTGTGGGGGCGTTAAGGTCAATGTCATGCAGCTTCGCATGAGAAATTTCGTGTATAGCGGTTTTCAAGGTTTGCAATTCGCTCATATCCTCGTTAATGGCAATACGTTTTTCCTCCAAATGATAATATCCGTGTGTGCCGCCCTCGATATTTTCAAAACCGATAGAGGCAGGTGATGTTTTTTCAAGAGCGGCGAAAAAGTCTTTGTATTGCTCCACGTCGCCGGTCAGCGTATCAACGGCAATATCGGGAAGCTCCTTGCCCTCGGTCTGCGAAACGTCAAAGACAGATACCACCTTAAAAGCCGGAATTGTAACCTCTTTTGTTTCTGTTACGGGCTTGCCGTCTGCGTCGATCACGGGCTTCTGCGTCTGCGGGTCAATCTTCTCAACCTCCTGCTTTATCTTAAACGGCGACGTGGCAAGAATACGAATACCTTTTTCACCCTTTATGACGTTGCGCTTAAATGTATTTTTCCAAGCGGAAAATCCGGCTACAAGGGAAGCGTCCGGCTTTTGCATGGCGATAAGCAGAGTATTGTTAAAGCTGTAATTATGGAATTTAGACATGACACGCAGATATTCTTTGAAGCGTTCACTTTCAAACAGTTCCTTGATACCTTGCTCCAAACGATCGGTTATCTCTTTCATTTTGTCGGCGGGTTTTTCGGCGGTAAGTACAATCGGTTTGACGGGAATAGGCTGCGACGACTCCTGCGTTTGTGTTGCTGTCTGTTCTGTAGCGGACGGGGGCGCGTCCGGTTCCACCATTGACAGGTCAGAAAGCGTAGGAGGTTTGGGATAGCTCATAACGCGGTATTTCTCCGGCACGTCGCGCCCGTCGTACCATTCCGTAAAGGTGTTTTTGTTGTTATAAATATAGCCTTGCTCGGTAAATTTACCGCCGTCATTTATAACGGCGTCATGTCCGTATTCCTCATACATAAAATATTTTTTTGCTTCTTCGGGCAATTCCAATTCGTCAAGCTCGTCAATCAGATAGCAGCCGTAATCTTTTTCGTTTCGGACGGTAGGGTAAATCCAATAACAGTCAAGGTTTTGTGCAAGGTTGATAAGGTCTTTTACGCTCCCGGCGTATTCTCCGTGTGTTACCGCCGCCGTGAATTTATCCCGGTCGTCGTCATGGAGAAATTCAAGCTGTTTACCTAAATAGTTCAGTTCATCAATGCTGCTTTGTCGGATTACGTCAAGCGGCACGTCAAAGGGTATGTCCTCGGTATCTGAAAAGCCGTTGATGAAAAAATCCTGCGGATTTTGTGCGCTTATACCGACGCTTTCCATAGCCGCATGAAGCTGTTCCGTTGTTGTCGGCATAGAAAGCCATAAACCGCCCGATTGTTCTGTTTCGGCACGGCTGCGGTTGTCAATCAAGATTGAAAATGTTTCGCTCATTTAATCGCTCCTCTCGTTTTGCATAATATAAAGGTTTGGGATTATCCCAACAAGCGGAAAAATCCCGTCCTGTCATAGCCGGACGGGACTTTTCACGGAAAGGGTACCCCTTTCCTATGCTTGCTGCGTAAGTTTATTGTTTCCTTTGTACTTCAATGCGGTAGTTGACGTATTTCCCGCCGGTATCGGCTAAAAGTACTGTTCCGTCGTAGGTTTTACCTGTTTTCGGAGAATACAAGCCGTTGACTTTCGCTTTGCCGGATTTCAAGAGCGCGGCGGCGATTTTCGAGGTAAAGACGGTTTTGCGTTCCTCAAAAAAACGGTCATTTTTCCACATGACAAAACCGCAGTCACGGTTTGAACAATAATAGTTTTTCTTGCCCTCATGTACGCCGGAGCCGCACCGCGGGCATTTGCCGAGTGTGGGCTTTTCTTCTTTGAACAGGTCTTTTGGTTCGTCGGAAAGGAAAGGATATGTTTTCACCAGTTCCCGCGTCATATCTTCAATGCCACGCATAAAACTGTCCGGGTCGGATTCACCTTTTGCGATCAGCGTCAAAGTGTTTTCCCATTCGGCGGTAAGTCGGGGACTTGTCAGCGTTTCCGGCAGGACGCATATAAGATTGTTGCCGCTTTTGGTTGGAATAAGCTGTTTGCCCTTGCGTTCTGCAAAGCCGGATTTCACCAGCTTTTCAATGACAGCGGCGCGGGTTGCGGGAGTGCCAAGTCCCCGACGTTCCGCATCCTCGTTTGTTTCCTCATTCCCGGCGCGTTCCATAGCGGAAAGCAGGGTTGCTTCGGTGTG
>JAFLUR010000020.1 GCA_022508725.1 Oscillospiraceae bacterium | reverse complement strand
CTGCGGGAAAATATGCCGAAAAGATGATGATTGGAGGATACTAAACAGGCTCTGAGGCATAAATGAAATACAAATAAAATTTACGGCGAAAAGCCGTGTCAAGACGCTTTTCGCAAAAAACAAACGGACATACGGCGGCAAAAACGCGGTATGTCCGTTTTATGTTTTCGTCACGGGCGCATATTTTCGGGTATGCGCTTTTTTTGATGCGCTTATTTTGTTTTGCGTATCAGCCGTAAAGCCCGGCAAGAAAATCATCCGTAAGCTCAAGGATATGTACGGGAGAGGCATCGTTTCGGTTAAGCCTGCCGACAAAGCTTTCAACGGCGGATTTGTCGGTGCATATATCCGGCAAAGAGCGTTTTGTTCCGTCGTCGTCATAATATTCTATGCCGTAAGACACATATTCTCCGCCGTCATTTTTAATAAGATTTTCCGAAATCGCAAAATTCATGATCAACACTCCTTTTTACATTTTTTTCTTGTTTTTCTACAAATAATAATACCACCTTGAGGGAGAATTGTCAACAAAAATTTTTAAAAAATTAACAAATATGTAAAATAACAGAAAAATAGCGTCGTAAATATAATGGGAATTTGTGCAAAATTATATAAAATATTGCATGAATTTTGACGAAAACGGTTAAATTTTCGAATAAGTAAAAAATAACGGAAGTAAATTTTCGAAAATATTAAAAAATACTTGTTAAAATTGCGTAATTGTTGTATAATTAAAAGTATTGGTATTAAGAATGTATTTCCATTATTTATTTAACGTTTTCCGGAGGTAGAAAAGAAATGACAGATAAGGCGGCTGTATTATATATGGTTATCCCGTGCTATAACGAGGAAGCGGTATTGGGTGAAACAAGCAGACGGCTGCTTGATATTTTCGATCGCATGATTAAAGAATCCCTCATAGCTCCGCTGAGTCGTATCGTGTTTGTCGATGACGGCAGCCGCGACGGAACATGGGAAATAATAAACGAGCTTTCCGAGAATAATGAAAGTATACGGGGAATAAAGCTGGCAAGAAACGCGGGGCATCAGAATGCTCTTATGGCGGGTCTTATGACGGTAAGAGAGGAATGTGACTGCGCCGTGTCGATAGACGCCGATTTGCAGGACGATATTGAGGTGATACCCGAGTTTATAAAAAAATTCAGAGAAGGCTGTGATGTTGTGTACGGCGTGAGAAATTCGCGCACAACAGACACCGCATTCAAACGGTTCACGGCATTGTCCTTTTATAAGCTGATGGTTTCCATGGGCGTAAATATCGTTCCCGATCATGCGGATTACAGACTTATGAGCAGAAGGGCGCTTGACGCGCTTTCGGAATTTTCGGAGGTAAATCTGTTCTTGAGAGCGATGGTCCCCCTGTGCGGCTATAAGTCGGACATGGTGTATTACGAAAGGCATGAAAGGTTTGCGGGAGAGTCGAAATATCCCTTGAAAAAAATGCTTTCCTTTGCCATGGACGGAATAACCTCGTTCAGCATAACGCCGATAAGATGTATAAGCGTGTTCGGCTCGATTATGTGCGTGATCTCGCTTGCGGCGTTCATATATACGCTGTGTATCAAATTTTTCGGCCACACGACGGCGGGCTGGACCTCACTTATGGCGTCGATATGGTTTCTCGGCGGAGTACAGCTTCTGTCTGTGGGACTTATAGGAGAGTATATCGGAAAGATATACAAGGAGGTCAAGCGCAGACCGAGATTTATCATAGAGGAATATAAAAAATAAGGAGGACCGGGAAAATGGATTTGAACGAAACAATGAAATTCAACGTAAACAACGACAAGGAGAAGGAAGTGCGCGAAATAATGAGCAACGTGTACGGCGCTCTTCAGGAAAAGGGCTACGATCCGATAAGTCAGATAATAGGCTATATCCTTTCGGGAGATCCGACATATATAACAAGCTACAACGGCGCAAGATCGATGATCGTCAGGATCGAAAGGGACGAGCTGCTTGAGGAGTTTGTGAAGAATTATATAAAAACGCTGGATTGATAAAATTTCGTCCGGATTACGGTATTTTCCGGACGGATACATAAAAATACGGAATCATGCAAAGGAGTATACGATGGAAAAAATACTCAATGAGATAGTAAGGTCTGAGAGAATTGTGGTAAAGGTCGGAACAAGCACCCTTACCTATCCGACCGGGAAAATGAATTTGCGGAGAATAGACCGCATTGCGAGGATATTATCGGATCTTACCAACCGGGGAAAGGAAATAATACTCGTATCGTCGGGCGCCATAGGAATAGCGAAGGGAAAGCTTAATCTCAGGGACGGCGATCATGATATGCGGAAAAAGCAGGCTATAGCCGCCGTCGGTCAGTGCGAGCTTATGTATCTGTATGATAAGCTGTTTTCGGAATACAACAATACGGTGGCGCAGATACTGCTTACAAGGGACGATATAGCGATACCGAGAAGAAAGAGGAACACGCAGAACACAATGTCGGCGCTTTTGGAAATGGGTATCATACCGGTCGTAAACGAAAACGATACCGTCGCGACGGATGAAATAGAAATAGGCGACAACGATACCCTTTCGGCAATCGTCGCGGCAATGACCGACGCCGACCTGCTTATATTGTTTTCGGATATAGAGGGACTTTACGACTCGGATCCGCATATAAATAAAAATGCAAGGCTTATGCCCGTGGTATATGATACGGACGAGGTAATGCACGCGGCGACCGGCTCGGTGTCGGGTCTCGGCACCGGCGGTATGGTGACAAAGCTTGAAGCGGCGAAGATCGCGGCGGACGCCGGGGTTTATATGGTCATAGCAAACGGAGAAAAGCCGGAAATCATATATGATCTGCTGGAGGGAAGACCGGGAGGCACGATCTTTGTTCCGGGCGGTCATTCGGAAAGGGAGTAATGAATTATGGAACTTAAAGAGATGGGAGCGCTTGCGAAGCAGGCGTCATATTCACTTGCAAATATATCCGCAAAGACAAAAAACGACGCTCTTGAGGCTATAGCCGCGGCGCTGTGCGAAAGAGCGGACGAGATAATATGTGCAAACAGAATCGATGTTGACGCGGCGACCGAAAACGGAATGAGCAAGGCCATGACAGACAGGCTTTTGCTTACCAAGGAAAGAATAGATGATATAGCGAACGGGGTGAGAAAGGTAAAGGATCTTGACGATCCTATCGGCGAGACGATAAGAATGGAAAAAAGACCGAACGGACTCGAAATAGGTCAAAAAAGAGTCCCGATAGGCGTTATCGCCATCATATACGAGTCACGCCCGAACGTAACGGCGGACGCGGCGGCGCTTTGCCTGAAAACCTCAAACGCGGTCATTCTGAGAGGCGGCAGCGAGGCTGTGAATTCAAACAAGGCGATAGTCAAAATAATGCAGGATGCGGCGTACGGCGCGGGTATACCGGAGGGCAGCATAAATCTCGTGGAGGATACCTCAAGGGAAACGGCGGCGGAGCTTATGCGGCTTCGTGAGTATGTCGATGTGCTTATCCCGCGCGGCGGAAAAGGACTTATAAAAGCGGTCGTGGAAAACGCCGATATTCCGGTAATCGAGACCGGTTCGGGAAACTGTCATATATATATTGACGAAAAATACGACAAGGCTATGGCTCTGGATATTCTCATAAACGCAAAAACAAGCCGTCCGTCGGTGTGCAACGCGGCGGAAACCCTGCTTGTGGCAAGAAGCTCCGCGGCGGAATTTATCCCGGCGGCGTTTGACGCGCTCAAAGAAAAAGGCGTTGAAATACGCGGCTGTGAGGAATGTATGAAAATATATCCCGGCATAAAGGCGGCGGATGAGGAGGATTATTACACCGAATACAACGATTATATAATATCCGTAAAGGTCGTTGACGGCATTGACGCCGCGATAGCGCATATAAACAAGTACAATACCAAACATTCGGAGGCTATTGTTACGACCGATTATTTCAACGCGCAAAAATTCTTGAACGAGGTCGATGCCGCGGCGGTATATGTCAATGCGTCCACAAGATTTACCGACGGATTTGAATTCGGTTTCGGGGCGGAAATCGGAATAAGCACACAGAAAATCCATGCAAGAGGTCCCATGGGACTCAGGGAGCTTACCTCAACGAAATATGTCATATACGGAAACGGTCAGATAAGATGAGGCTCTGCGGAGGATTTTGAATGAGTATACTTGAAGTGAAAGGACTTAGCTTTGCATATTCGGACGAGGAGGTTTTCGAGAATATTTCATTTAGGATGGAACGGGGGGATTTTATCGGAATTATCGGCTCTAACGGAACGGGGAAAAGCACTCTGATAAAATTGATACTCGGACTGCTGCCGGTGAAGAGCGGAGAGATATATCTTTTGGGAAAGGAAAGAAAATCCTTTAAAGATTATTCAAAAATAGGCTATGTATCCCAAAAAGCGGCATCCTTTAATTCGGATTTTCCGACAACGGTAAGGGAAACGGTATCGGCGGGATTGTATTCCAAACGCAAAGCCATGCGTAGAATGGGAATAACCGGTGCGCGGCTCGGAGAAGAGGTTGACAGAGCTCTTGAAAAGGTCGGAATGTCGGAATATTCCGAAAGACTGATAGGGCGTCTTTCGGGAGGACAGCAGCAGAGGGTGTTTATAGCGAGGGCACTGGTAAGCGAACCGGAGCTTATATTTCTCGATGAGCCGACGGTCGGCGTTGACGCGCCTTCCGTAGACGCGATAACCGAAATCATAACGGGACTCAATAAAAGCGGAATAAGCATAGTTATGACAAACCATGACATACCCTCACTCATAAGCGTTTCAAACAAGCTGCTTGTACTGTCGGACGGCGGTGCGGAGCTTTACGAAAAGGATAAGCTGAGCGAACAAAAGCTGAAAAATCTCGGCAGAAAGGACGGTCATCATCGATGATACCGGATATATTTAATTATGAATTTATGCAGAGAGCGTTTTTGGTTGCCGTGCTTATATCGGTGATAGCTCCGTGCATAGGAGTGATCATTGTTTTGAAAAGGCTTTCGGCGGTGGGGGATGCCGCGTCCCATTCCGCGCTTGCGGGAGTTGCGTTCGGTCTTATGATTGGAATAAATCCCGTTGTCGGGGCGGTGATTTTTGCGTTTTTGGGAGTTATGAGCATTGAGCTGTTCCGCAGGATATTCGGGAAATACGCGGAAATATCAACGGCGGTGACGCTTTCGGCGGGAGTGGGACTTACGGCGCTGTTTTCGGGATTTGTGAAAAACGCCGCGAATTTCAACAGCTTTATGTTCGGTTCCATTGTGGCAATATCGGATTTTGAAGTATATCTCACCGTCGGATTGTGCGCTGTGGTGATAACGGTGTCGGCAACTCTTTACAGGGAGCTTTATTATATTACCTTTGATGAAGAGGCGGCGCAGATAGCCGGAGTGCCGGTAAAAAGAATAAATTTTATATTTATGCTTATTACCGCCATAGCCGTATCGGTCGCATCGAGAACGGTCGGCGCGCTTATGATCTCATCTCTTATGGTAATACCCGTTGCGTGCAGTATGATCGTCGCGAGAAGCTATAAGCAGACGTTTATGTACTCGATCATGTTTGCGTTTCTTTTCACCGTGTCGGGATTGTTTGTATCGTATTATCTCGATCTGCGTCCCGGAGGAAGTATCGTGATAATAGGAGTTCTGGTCCTTATCGTTACCGCTGTTGTGAGAGGGAACAATAAATAACGGAAGTATCTGAGCAATGCCCGCTTTTGCGGGCATTTTTTATGCCTGCCCGCAAGCGGGTTCTGCGCTTTTTTACCTTTTCCTTATATCGTTTATCGCGTCAACCGCTCTTTTTACATCTCTCACGGTATTGAAAAAACCGAAGCTTGCACGGACGGCGCCGTTTTCGCTGCCGATCGTCCGGTGTGCGGTATACGCACAGTGCCAGCCGCTGCGAACAAGTATTCTGTATTTGTCATTGAGAATGTCCGAGACACGGTTGCTGTCGGTATTGTATATATTGAACGAAACGGTGCCGTTGCGCCTGCTTATGTCATTGCTTCCGTATACGATGACATTATCCATGTTGTTGAGCTCCGAAATAAATTTTCCCGCAAGCTCTCTTTCATGAGCAAGTATTGCGGCGGGAGTGTGTTTTTTTATGAAACGCACTCCGGCGCCCAGAGCTGCTATCGCGGGAGTGTTCATGGTCCCGCTGTGCAGTATGTCGGGCATATTGAGAGGCTGCTCAAGATTTTCCGAGCTGCTGCCCGTGCCGCCCGTTATTACCGGCTCAAGCATTTTTTCATCGCGTACATAAAGTCCGCCGGTGCCGAGAGGCCCCATAAGTCCCTTGTGTCCCGAAAACGCAAGCATCGAGATATTCATTTTTTCGACGTCGATATCGGCTATGCCGGCGGATTGAGCCGCGTCGAGAAGCACCGGTATGCCGAATTCCGCCGCTACGGCGGAGATCGCGTATATATCCTGAATACTTCCGCATACATTCGATATATGACTTATTACGATCAGTCCGGTGTCGTGACGTATTGCCGATTTTATTTTCAGAGGATTGACAAAGCCCTCCCGGTCGGCTTTCACAACGGTGTAATGCCCGAGACTGTTTACCGGACGCAGAACGCTGTTGTGCTCCATTGACGTCGTTACAATATGCTTGCCGCGTCCGCAGCCGAGAATCGCCATATTAAGCGCAAGGGTCGCGTTTTGGGTAAACGCGATCGACGCGGGCGAGGGGATGTTGAAAAGCTCCGCAAGTTCTATTGCGGTATCGCTTATCTTTTCCGCTGCTTTTATGCTGAGATAATGCCCTCCGCGTCCGGCATTCGCGCTGAGAAACGCGGTATAAAACGCCATGTCGCGGTACACCGAGATCGGCTTTTCGCGGCAGGTGGCGGCATTATCAAGATAGATCATAATATTCACCGCCTTTGTCGGCGTATATCCCTTTTATTCGGATATTGTTTTCAAGGGATATGCGTTTTACCGTATCCAGGATGTTTTTATCGAATTTAACCGAATAAGAGCATCCGCCTTTGTTGATATGCGCCGGAGTATGGACCACATAGGAGTCAAATCCGTGCCTTTTAATAAGTTTTTTGAGCATTGCCGCGCTGTTTACAGAACCGATTTTTACTGCTATATATTCCATTTTGATCACCCGTTTCCGAAAATTGCCGCGCTGTGCGAAGGACCGCGCGGAAGGGGACGGCGCCCCTCTGTATATATTATGCCGGGAAGAAGAAACGGTGAGGGGAAATCCGGGGAATAATATGTGTTTGATACGTCGCTTCCGCCGTCCGCCCGCGGAAATCGAAAAATATCTTGTAATTTATAAAAAAATGTAGTATAATGATATAAAATTTGATTACAGGGAGAACGTATTATGGGAAAATATATTTGTGTGGCGGTCGGCAGTGTAATATTCCTTGCGATCGCGGTGGTCGATTGCATAAAAAAATATAAAAAGTAGCGCCATGAAAAAAATTCGAGTATAACGTTTTTCCGGTATACTCGAATTTTTTTATCACTGTATTTCAGAGCCTGTTTGGTATCCTCCAATCATCATCTTTTCGGCATATTTTCCCGCAGGCAAAGTCCGAAATTCTTGAAATACACAAAGTATTCCCGCGAATTCCGGACTTTGCCGGCAGAAAAATCCACTCAAAAATCTAACGATCGGAGGAATACAAACAGGCTCTTATACCGAGAAAACACCGGTTTATTCGGTATTTCATTGGTTATTGCGCTTTTTATATCCCGTAATCGCCGACGTATTTATCGATCCCTTTTGCTATCGCCATACCTATCCGGTCCGATTCGTTCCGCAATATGTTCAGGTCCTTTGAATTATCGAAAAAACCTATCTCAAGATACGCGATTGTCACGGGACTTTTGCAGAATAATACCAGTTCGGGATAGCCGTCGTATCTTCCGCCCGAATATGCCGACAGGCTCGTGGTATTGACGATTTCGTCATTGATATACTTTCCGAGTGTGTTTCCGTCTTTGATATATGTGTCGCTTATTCCCGCCTGATCGTATTCTCCGCTTAGGGCTATGTAACAGCTTCCGCTGCCGCCTCCGGCATTGCTGTGTATACACACGAATAAATCGGCGTCGGGGTCCCGCGTCGTGTCCATATCGGAATAACAGTACTTTAATCTTTGCGTCATTGACGGGTTGGTTTTATTGTCCGTTCTCGTCACGCGCACGGTATACCCCATCTCTTCAAGATATTTTTTCGCGGCAAGCGTATTATCCAGATTGATGCCCGGCTCGGTGTCACGATCGCTTTTACCGATCGGATACCAGCATGAGCCGTTTGCCGGCGCTCTGCCGGTGCAGTTTGATCCCTTGCAGTCGTTCCACAAGCTTCCGGAACGCCAGTGGCGCCATTCTCCCCAGCTTTCGCGGCTTTCGTTGTACTGCCATCCGTTCGCTTTTTTCTCGTCACTCGACATCTGTCCGGAGGATTTGCCGTGTCCCGGATCCAATACTATTATTTTGCTCGCGGTTTTCGGGGGATCGTATTTTGGGGATGGGGCCGGTGTATATTCCGGAACGTCCGGGATGTCGGACTCCGCGGGCGCCTGTGTTTGAACAGGAGGCTCGGTTACGGTGGGCTCGGCCGAATGTATCGCGGGTATATTGTGTACGACGTTTTTTATTCCGCCCAATACTGCCGTTCCGTAAAGCCGGAAGCCTATGACAGCCGTACATATAACAATAAAAAATACGGCGGCAAAAATTATTGTTTGCATTTTTTTATTCATTTCCACATCTTCTTTCCGTTATTTCTTTGCCGTGATTTTCGGTCTGCGGCTCCGAATAAACCGCATACCGGGTAAATGACTTTTTTTATTTGACTTTCGCGCCGCAGGATTCGCAGAAAACCGAATTGACCGGGAGCTTGGCTCCGCATGAGGCGCAGAATCCGCCGTTGTTTGCGGCGGCGTTGATCGGATAGATCTTTTTTGGGGTTCCGCAGTATTTGCAGAAGGCATCGTCAATACCGAGATTTGCGCCGCATTTTACACATTCGCATTGACCCTGCGGCAACGAATTTTTACCGCCGCGGGGCTGCTCCTCGCGCTCTTGAAATTTACGCAAAAGCGACTTGATTTTTAAGTATCCGTATAATAAAAGCGACGTTCCGAATGCCAGAAACGGACCGCTTGTCCACCTCAGCAATTCTTTGACAAGTCCGTGCGATGCTTCGTTGAACGATTCGTTTACATATACCACCGTTCCGCAAAAGCAGGAAACCAATACAAAACACAAGAAAACCGGGACGGCGGTTGTGATCTCCAAAATAAATTCGGGACCGCGGAATAATATGAATACGATACTGAATGCCAAGCTTATTATCGTGACTGCGGCTCCGCCCGCCATCAGCTTCGAAAAAGAATTTAAATTATCGCTGTTTATATACGAATTTATTGTGTTGATAAATTCGGAGATCTCGAACAGCGAATATTTATGCTGAACCGAATCGCCGAAGATCATCGGTATCTGATACAAATTCAGCCATTTTCCGGCAACGAATACCATCGTGAGCACACTCAACACGATGGGTATGATTTTATCACAAACGATTTTCATTCCCTGCATTTTTACATACTCCTTTGTTGTAATTTCTTAATAAATCTGCCTGCCGCGCCGCCGTTGACCGTCCTGCTTTTCTTTGCCGGGGCGACGGACAACGGCGGAATTTTTTATTATCTCCATCCCATTTTTTTCTCATATTGCACCAGAAAATCCTTATTCGCCCGTTCAACGGGGTTAAACATACTCTCGTTGAAATTCGGGTTGGGAATATACCATGCCTTTTGAGCAAAATACGATTTGTAGGGTTCGTTTTGGAAGATATATCCGTGTCTTGCGTATATTTCGTTCCTAATGAACGCGACGTCTTCTCTGGATAGATAAAACAGATCTCTCTCGCTTATGTATACGGTGTCGCTCGGGAAGAAAAAGTCCGGATTGTTGATATCATTGTTGATATTCGGATCAACGGGCGCTGTGTCTGCGGCGGGTTCGCCGGCTGCGCTGTTGTCGGGGTTATCGTTAATGATTTCGGCGTCTTTATGATCTCTGGATATATCGGAGAGCTTCATCGGCGGATCGTCGGTATCCTCGGACTTGTTTTTCCCGAAATGAGATATCCCGAATATAATCGCGGCTGTTAAAGCGGCTGCCGCAATTACCGCAACAATGATAACGGTAACAATGAGTCCCGTGTTGTTTTTCTTGACGGGTATATTTCCGGCGGGTACGCTTCCGGACGGTATGCTCCGGTTCGGTACCGCATTGAGAATGGTTCCGCATTCGATGCAAAATTGAGCGGAAGGATTCAGCCTTTTGCCGCACCTCGGACAAAGAGTGAAATTTGCATTGCCGCCGGGGTTCATATCGCCGGCCGGAGCGCGGTTTACCGCATTGGCGCCGGGACCCATACCGCCGACCGGAACGCGGTTTACCGCATTGCCGCCGGAGTTCGCGCCGCCCGTAGGGTGTCCGCATTTGCCGCAAAACGATGCGTCGCTTTTCAGTCTGTTGCCGCATTGCGTGCATATATTCCCGTTACCCGGCATCTCGGCGTTACGAGAGATATCGGCGCCGCATTTGCCGCAAAACCGTGCGTTTTCGGAAACTTCATTTCCACATTTTTGGCATTTCATTTTTATCCTCCTTAATATTACGGCTATGTTTTTTTGACATATGCCGTGGCGTTAAATTCGATGCATATCCGTTTGCTCTTTCCGCCTTACGGCGGTTTTAAACCAATTAATACACAGCTTTAGATTATATTATAAATTTGGGAAAAAGTCAATAATTTACGATAATTTTCATTAAAATTCGTATAATTGATATGCGGGAAATTCTTTGCGGTTTTGCCTTGGTTGCCCCGCCATAAAAATATTCCTTTGGCAAAAAAATAAGATTTGTTGAAAAGTAATAAATTTTAACCGATATTTTAGTGAATTTTTTTATAAAGGTAATAAAAAAAGGCGTATTTTCGGATGTAAAACAGAGAAATATTACAAAAATGTTACAAAAAAATCGATGTTTTGTAACATTTCGATTTGACAAAAGGAAAAAAATAATGTATAATAAGGCTGTCTTTAATAAAAGATGCCTTGCGAGGGCTGAACGGTATCCGATACTTTCGGTACTTTATCGGAGAAATAAAAGAACAAACGGCAAAATCCGTTCGTTCGCAGATTTGCAGAGATAGAGAAACAAGGTAGGAAATAATAGGGAGATAGAGCATAGAGATAATACGGAGATAGACAGGATTGGGATACGAAAAGCAGGGCGAAGAGGTACTTAGATGTTTGATAATTCGGTTGGTAATTTAATAGGAGGTAGTTATTTCTATGGATAATCTGAAACATACGGTTGCGGCAAGTATAGCCGTGGTATTGATAGGTTCACTTGCGGTTGCGCAGGCCACGGATATCGGTCTTCCGGAGAAGAAAAGCAAAACGGGTGTTTGGGATAAAAGTGCCGTTTCGATGAACATGAACCTTTCGGAGAATAAGAAATCCGATGATGTTCTCGAGGTGAGCGACGGCGGAAACAGTGATGAGGCTATTGATTTGAATAAGGGAGCGGAGCCGAAAAAGGCGGATGAGCTTCCGGCGGAAACACCGGCATGGAACAACAGCATTGTCAATGTTGCGGAAAAGGTAAATTTGTCGGAAAATCCCGATGAGAGCGAGGCTCCTTTTGTGGCGGCGGTCACGGAGGGGATTATAGGCGATTCGCAGGCGTCCGGACAGACTGCGGTCATGGGCGTTGAGGATGAAGTGATCGATGAGAATGTGGGATATGTGATATTGTCCGAGGGTTCGCTTAATGTAAGAATAGCGCCGTCAACCGACAGCGAGATAGTGGATCAGCTTGACTGCGCGGCAAGAGTCGATATTACCGAAAAGCTTGACGGATGGTATAAGGTCAGCTACGGTGAGGATAAAGATACGGGATATGTTTCAAGCGTGTCGATTACTCATTCAAAGAAGGAGGCGGAGAACGCAAGACTGAAAGCGTTTATGTACGAAACAGGTACGGCGGTCGTATCGGACGGCGCACTTAATATAAGAAGCGGCGCGGGAACAAACTTCCCCGTCATAGATCAGCTCGATAACGGCGAAGAGGTTATAGTTATAGAAAAGGATAACGAGTGGTACAGGGTTTATTACGGCGTTAATTACGATATGGGTTATGTTATAGGAGAGTCTGTAAGCATATCGGGAGCCGTTCCCAAAGCCGATGTTACGGGAGCGCAGAGCGAAAGAGCCGAAAAAACCATTAAAGGAAAGGGCGTTATCGCAGTAAGCGGCGGTGTTAATGTAAGAAGCACACCGAGTGAAACGTCTTCCGTGATTTCTCAGATAGCCGAGGGAGCAAAGGTATCCATCCTTGACAAAAAGGATAACTGGACAAAAATCGCGTTTGATTCAAACACGGTAATAGGATATGTGAAGAGCGAGTTTATAAGGGATGCGAACGAACCCACTCCGGCGCCTAAGCAGGCGGCTAAATCATCAAACGGAGGAAGCTCGAAATCATCCGGGTCTTCAAAATCGTCAAGCTCGGAAAGCTCATCGTCCGGATCATCCGGCTCATCCAAGAGCGGTTCGTCCAAGGGACAGGCTATTGTTGAAGAAGCAAAGAAATATCTGGGCGTTAAATATGTGTACGGCGGATCGTCGCCGTCCGGATTTGACTGTTCCGGTCTTGTACAGTATGTATGCCGCAAAAACGGTATAAGCGTGGCGCGTTCGTCGAGAGAGCAGTTCCATAACGGAGTTGCGGTAAGCCGTGATAATTTGCAGCCGGGCGATCTGGTATTCTTCCAGAAGAACGGACAGATACACCATGTGGGTATTTATGTGGGCGGCGGTCAGATGATCCACGCACCGCAGACAGGCAAAACGGTATCTTATCAGTCGATCAACACTCCGGGAAGAGTTTCCGGATATGCGGGCGCAAGACGCGTTGTCTGACGGGAAATATTTTAAAAGATAGGAATTTATACAAAACTTATATAAAACAGTTTGTCCGTTTTATTTAAAAATATGCGGACGGACTGTTTTTTTTCTTTGGGAATTTCCGGGATGTGATTCCGGATAAAAATACGATTTGTGAAGCGTGATTTTCACAAAATCATGATGAAAAAACCCCGCCGGGAAAATAAATTCGCGTTATTTTTCCTGCGGGATTTTTGTCATTTTTTAAAGCTGCGGAGTCCCTCGATAACATACCGGTCAAGGGCGGCGCGGTCGCTCATGCGCCCCTGCTTTATGCTTAGGTCGGTTTCCGCGGTGCGGATGATCATGCTCTCAAGAAAATCCGTGTCGAACCGTTTCGCTCCGGAGATGTATTTTTTTGCGATAAATTCCGGAAGAGACAGCGCGGCGGCTGTTTCGCCGACGGAATACGCGTCTTCAAGCATAAGCCTGCATTGCAGCATTTTATCGAATGTGCCGGAGAGGATATACAGTATCTGAAGCGCGGAGGTGTTCTGTGTGTTCAGATCGTCAAGCGTTTGAAGCACTTTTTTGGGATCGCCTTCGATAATACCGTCTGTTATGTCAAAGATCCGTATTTCCGGCGATTTTGAAACGACTCTGTCAATGTCGCCGCGCGACACGGTTTCGGATGTATAGCTTATAAGCTTGTCACATTCCGAATTTATGAGCATAAGATTGTTTGAACACAGCGCGCATATATATAACGCGTCCTCTTTTTTTATCATGCGCTTGTTAGTAAGCATCTTTCTTTCCGTCCATGCGGTAAGCTCGCCGGAATTCATACGCGGAAATTCGGCTGCGGTGTGATTTTTGCTTACCGTCTTGTAAAGAGTCCCGCGTTTATCCGCATTTCTCTCGACAAACACCGCATAGGTATACTCGGGCACATCGGCAAGACGTTTTTTCCAGAATTCCCGTATCTCATCGGGGAGCTTTGGGGCTGAAAAAATGCCGCTGTCCTTTATAAGTATGAATTTTGTGTCGGACATCATCGGACAGGTCTCAAAGGCGCTGTCCGTTTCCGCAATGCCGGCATTTTCCGGAAGGACGATGGAATTGAATTCCGGAAAATCTCCGCCGTATACCGCCTTTTTTATACGCGCGGCGTACTCGTCCTTCAGAAAATCCTCTTCTCCGAAAAGCAGATATATATGACTCATATTTTTATCGGCAATCTGCTGTTTTATAATATTGCGGCTGTCTTTTTTCATGTCTTTTCCTCCCGGCGAACAATAATGGCGGGTCCGGTTTTTGCC
>JAFLUR010000002.1 GCA_022508725.1 Oscillospiraceae bacterium | reverse complement strand
CGGGCTGGAAGGTATTCTTTAATATGCTCGGCCTTATGTATCATAATCATCCCGTAAAGCTTGAAATTGCGGGAACCGTGGAAAGTATTTCGCATATAACGAGCGATCTTTTGTATAAGTGCTACAATACATTTTACAATCTCTCGAATATGTCGCTTATCGTTATCGCCGACATAGACCCCGAAAAAACACTTGAGGTAATAAATTCGAGTATTTTAAAATCCGAACCCAAGGATAAAATAACGCATATATATCCCGACGAACCCGACACCGTTGCCGGAACATATGCCGAGGCGTCACTCAGCGTATCGATGCCTCTGTTTATGATGGGATTTAAGGATATCGATGTGGGCTACGGCGGCGACAGACTGCTTAAAAAGAATATAATCACATCTATCCTCCTTGAAATGATATTCGGCAAAAGCGGAAAGCTTTACAACGACCTTTATGAATCCGGTCTTATAACCGACAGTCTCGAATATGAATATACCATGCAGAAGGAATATGCCTATACCGCCATAGAAGCCGAATCAAAGGACCCCGGGAAGGTATATGAAGAAATCCTTTCACATATAGAGTATCTCAGAAAAAACGGACTTTCGGAGGAAAGCTTCGAAAGAATAAAAAAGGTGGTATGGGGCGATTATATACGCTCTTTCAACGACGTTGAGGGATATGCTCACGGATTCATGACTCTTTTATTCACCGATATCGATTATACGCATTATTTCGACGTATACAAAACAATCACATTTGAAGACGTGAAAAAACGCTTTGACGAGCATTTTGTAAGAGAGCGCTCGGTATTGTCTGTTGTTAAACCGGTGTAAATCCATGAAAGAGGTATATATATGAACAAGAAAAAATTTGTTTCGATTTTTATTATTGCCGTTTTTGCGGCTGTGGGAATGATATTTACATCAGGCGCGGTCTCGGCGGAGATTTATTCCGATAAGGTATCGGTAATTATAGATACCGTGTGGCGCGCCAATCAGTCGATAAACGATGCGTATTTCGATCTGTATTCTTCAAGCGGAGAACATCTCGGCAGGCAGGTATGTGAGGTTACGACAAATAACCGCAGCGTTATCACCTTTCCCGTTCCGACATATCCGTCCGGCACGCAATTCGTTCTTAAAATGAACAGCGGCTATTCTCTTCTCCAACATTATAACGATTTAATAGCGGACGGCGGCTCGTTCACGCTCGGCACATACGCATATGCCGATCCCGGAAGCGGACAGGTTATTATAAACGACACATTTTATCTTACAGGGGTACCGTACAGCACGGGAAATATAAATCTTTATGTCAATGATCACATCATACAGGCGGATCTGAAAAATATGCGCGGAATACCCATCGCGCCTCTGGATATACTGCTTGATTCGATCGGGATACCGTGGTATGAACAAACATATGATTATACGACGCGCAATATAAGCATAACTCATAACGGAACATCTCTTGTCATGAACATGGATAACCCGCTTGCATTCATAAACGATTCCGTTATAACCGGTGTAAGCGTCAAATACATAGACGACAAGTTTTACGCTCCCGTTGGATTTGTTCTTTCCGCTTTCGGCGTAAATACATCCGTCGAGGAATCCGGCGGAAATATCACCGTATACGCTTCCGCTCCCAAAACGATTATCGAAGAGATCATCGCAGAGTCAAGCTCAAACAACAGCGCGGCGGAAAATTTCGTAAACGGCTCCGGAGTATCGAGCCGCACCGATTATCTTATATGGATATCGAAAAAGGATTATAAGGTATATGTTTTCCTCGGTTCAAAAGGGAATTGGACGCTGTGCAATGAATTCACCTGCGCTATCGGAAAATCGTCAACCCCGACAATAACGGGGCAGTTTGAGTATTTTTCAAAGGAGGCCAGATGGAGCTATGATAAGTACTATGTTGGACCCATTATGCGCTTCAAAGGCGGATACGCCATCCACAGCACATTGCTCTCATACAACGGCAGCGACTATGACGCCCGTGTCGGAATGAAGCTGTCCAAGGGATGCGTAAGGGTACGCAAGCCCGATATAGATTGGCTTGTGGCTTATGTTCCTCTGTATACGAGAATATACATAACAGAGTGATAATGATACAGATCGGCGCGGCAAAAAGCGGCTGCCGCGAAGCTCAAAAGAAAAGACTCAAATCCGTGAAAACGGCTGAGTCTTTTCTGCTTTCATGATATACAGGGATGAATAAATCAATATCAAAAAACGGTTTATCCGATATTTCGGGAGTGCGTACTTAATTTATTTTTTATTTATTTTTTTCCGGTTTTTTCTCTATAAAAATTTTTCTTGTCACAAAATTATATACCATAACCACCGCCGTTGCGATAACCTTACTCGGAGTAATTCCGGTAAAACCCGAACACAGCCAAAAAATAAGCTCGTTTATACCCAGTCCCGTAACGCTGAGAACGAGAAAAACAATAAATTCCTTGACCTTGTTTTTATTCTCGTCAGCCTCAAAGACAAACTTCATGCTCAAAACATAATTCACCGTAACCGATACGGTAAAAGAGATAACATTTGCAACAAGCTTATCGACCGAACATACATTAACAAGCAGCAAAAGCACCGCAAAATCTATACCGGTGCACAATACGCCCACAAACCCGAACCTGATTATCTGCAGCATCAATTTTTTCACTTTATATTCCCACCGTTTCAATTTTTTTCCGTAATCCCGCGCCTACCATCTCGACAAGCCCCTTACATATATATGTACCTGTCTTGCATTTACCGATGTATTGTATTCGATACCGTTTTTAACGGTGCGCTGTATTTTTCGGCAAAGCCTTCTTATATCGTATCCGTATTTCAGCGTTACCGTCATATCGATATGAGCACCGTGTCCGCCCTCACGAACATTGACCATGTTCACCTTGACAACCCCGTCGATTCTCGACGCCTCATGCACCGCTATAAGACCCAGCACACGATCCGATATTTCAAAATCGCCCATATAACTGAACGTCGGACGGACGATAGACTTGTTATCCTCCTCGTGAATATCGTATCTGCCCATATTCTTTTGAAATATTTTGAGCGGATGAAGAAAATATCCCGAAAAATCCTTTTTTATTTCAAATGTGGACACCGGAATAACATGCTTGCCCTCATTGGTCCGCATATTCCGCGCCCTGTTCATCTCCTCCGCTGTCGCGACATCGGTTATCCTTATATACCTGCTTATCGGCGGCAGCTCAAGCCTTTGAGCTATCCTTTCGACCATGCCGTCCGATGTGCCCAAAATCATAACACATTCCGTATTGTTTTCCCTGATCGCCTTTTTGACCTCCTCGGCATGTCCGTCTTTCATAAAAAGCGCGCATTTCACCGAAGCTATTTTTGTTGTCTCACGCTTTGCGGATATTCCCGCGATCACTTTATTGCCCGATATAAGCAATCCGTCGTCTATTACCGCATCCGCATGATTTTTTCTTGCCACGCTCATGCACCTATGACTTTTCCCCGTTCCGCTCGGTCCCACAAATGCTATTGTACGCATAAAAACACCTTACTCCTTCTGCTTTATTTTATATGACAGAGTCATAAGCGAATCGGATAAATGCACATTTTCTATCGGAATATTGTTTTTCGGCTTAAGCTCGGCATACGAATAATTCCACAATCCTTTTATGCCGCACGCGCACAATCTGTCCGCGATGGATTCTATTTCCGACTTAGGCACGGTCAGTATCCCCACATCGATATTGTTTTCCCTCACAAAGCTTTCCATCATATCTATATGATATATCTCTACATTGTTTACCTTACTTCCTATTATTCTCTCATCAATATCAAACATACCCATAAGCCGGAAGCCTCGTTTTGCAAAGTTATGATTTGCGAGCGCGCGTCCCAGATTTCCCGCTCCGACTATGATTGTTGTGTATCCTTCATGCAGTCCGAGTATATCGCCTATCGTATTGTACAGATACTCCACCTTATAGCCGTAGCCCTGCTGACCGAAGCCGCCGAAATAATTAAAATCCTGTCTTATCTGCGATGCGGTAACACCCATTTTTTCACTCAGCGCATTTGAAGAAATACGCTTTATTCCCTGATTGAGCAATTCTCCGAAATATCTGTAATATCTCGGCAGACGCTTTATTACCACGGACGGAACCTTTCTGTTGGTATTATCTGACATATAATTACCTCCAATAAATCATTCTTTTGATAATTATATCACAATTTGTTATATTTGTACAGTACATTTTGAAAATATTTTTCCGTTATTCCGTACCGTTTAAATTCATCCGGGCACATATTCTTTTCGCGATCCATGCCGCCGAGCACCCGAACACCGCCCCGAAAAATATTCCTCCGAGAATATCGGTCGGATAGTGCATATACAAATACATTCTCGAAAATGCCATAAGCACGGCTAGCACAAGCACGCCCATTCCCAATACCCTGTCAAAAAATATCACGGCGCAAACACACGAAAACGCCGCCATCGTATGCCCCGACGGAAAGGAATACCCTCCGGGTCTTTTGATAAGCGGTTCAAATCCCGTCAGATCAAACGGACGTATTCTTGCAAAATATGGCTTTAAAACGCCGTTTCCTATCATCATGCAGAATACAAGCGCAATGATCATCGAAAGCCCGCATCTCCGGTATTTTTTTATTACCGAGAGGCTCACCGCCGCTATGATCCATATAAATCCTCCGTTCCCGAGCAAGGTTATAAACACCATTATTTTATCGAGAACGGGCGTCCGTATATATGTTTGTATCAAATCAAGCAAATACAGATCAATGTCGGTTATAAAACTCATAACTTACCTCCCGAATAAGCGGTCATATTATTATATTCACACATTCCATGTTTTTTTCCCGCGTCTTTCGCTGTTTCTTATATATTCAAAAACCGCGTCTTCTCCCTGTTCGGCAAGCATCGTCAGCAGCTTTTCTATAAATTCCGCCGTATCCTTATGTATAACGCGCTTGCTTTTTGATTTCATGTAATATTCAAGAGGGTACGAATCGGTATATTTTTCCTTTCTGTAAATTTTACTCGCCGCGATACGGTCGCAGAACATCTCGACAACATATTTATCCGGCATTCTTACCGGTTCTATGACCCGGGTCTTGACATTGTAATCGAGCCAGTATTCAAAATGATGCTTATTTCTTCCCTTATGATGCAGCCATGCCGACGCGTAGCCGCATACCTCTCTTTCGTAATCGTTCGGACTGCGCGTTCCCTGATAATATTTCACTCCCGGAAAAAACTCCGTCGGCGAATATTTTGACAGATCGTGAAACAGTCCCTGCCATAAAATACCCGCCCTGCGGCAATTGCTTATAACAAGATGTCTGTGTCTCGTCACCGTCAAAAAATGTCCCGCAAAATTCCTTATAAAGCCCATAAATCCTCCTTCCGTATTTGTCGAATATTCGGAAACACCCGGTTAAAAAATCAAAAAATAATTTACAAAAAAAATATACGTTTTACACACTGTTTCCGCTTTCGCCGAATTATTTTTTGATATCGTTTCCTTTCATACTGAGCGAAATTCTTCCTCTTTTCACGTCCACGCTCAAAACTCTGACCTTGACGACCTCTCCCACCTTGACGGCGTCAAGCGGATGCTTTATATATCTGTCGCATATTTCCGATATATGCACAAGTCCGTCGTCATGAACCCCTATATCGACAAAACAGCCGAAATCGGTAATATTCCTGATCGTTCCCACAAGCTCCATACCCTCCTTCAAATCGGACGGCTCGGTAATATCTCCGCTGCGCATCAATGGCGGCGGCAGCTCGTCTCTCGGATCTCTTCCGGGCTTTTGCAGCTCGTTTATAATATCATTCAACGTGGGAATACCTATTCCTATCTCCTTTGCCAGCTCCGCCGTCCCGATTCTGTCCGCCGCTTTTCTTAGCGTACCCGATTTTCCGCCGCTTATGTCGGATATATCAAATCCGCATTTTTCCATGAGCATTTCCGCCGCGGCGTAGCTCTCGGGATGGACCGCCGTATTGTCAAGAGGATTGTTTCCTCCCGGCACTCTCATAAAACCGGCGCACTGCTCAAAGGTTTTTGCTCCGAGCTTCGCCACCTTCATAAGCTGTTTTCTGTTAATAAACGCGCCGTTTTCCTCTCTGTATGCCACTATATTCTTTGCCACCGACGAATTTATTCCCGCGACATACGACAAAAGCGAATGGGACGCCGTATTCAAATCCACGCCCACCGAATTTACACAATCCTCGACCACTCCGCCGAGAGCCTCGTCCATTCTCGCCTTGGGCATATCATGCTGATACTGTCCCACGCCTATCGCTTTGGGATCGATCTTTACAAGCTCCGCAAGAGGGTCCTGAAGCCGCCTTGCGATCGAAACCGCGCTCCGGAGAGATACGTCATAGTCGGGAAATTCCTCGGCGCCGAGCTTTGACGCCGAATAAACCGACGCCCCCGCCTCCGAAACGACCATATACGAAACCTTTTCCGGAATTTCCTTTATAAGACCGGCGATAAGACTTTCCGATTCTCTCGACGCCGTTCCGTTGCCTAATGCGATTGCCGTGACCTTATGCTTTTTTATAAGCTCTTTCAGCTTTTTCTTTGTCTCTTCGACCCTGTTGTGAGGAGGTGTCGGATATACCACAGCCGTATCGAGCACCTTGCCCGTATCATCCACTACCGCGACCTTGCACCCGTTTCTGTAGCCCGGATCGTAACCCATCGTTACGGCTCCCTTTACCGGCGGCTGCATCAAAAGCTGACGCAAATTCGACGCGAACACCTTGATCGCCCCCTCTGCCGCCCGTTCCGTCATTCCGGATCTTATTTCACGCTCTATGGACGGATATATGAGCCTTTTATACGCGTCCGCGCAGGCTGAGCGCACAATTTCTCCGCATACCGATGAATTCTTCACATACTCCCCGATACATATTTTTTCGCCCGTATCCTCGCTTATATCAACGCTTACCTTTAATTTCCCCTCTTTCTCGCCCCTGTCAAGAGCAAGAACTCTGTGACCCGTTGTCTTTTTTATTCCCTCGCTGTAATCGTAATATGTCCGGTAAACATCTTTTTCATCATTTTTTTCGTTTTCCTTGTCTCCCCCGGCTGCCTTTGACGATACAACGGCGCTTTTGAGAAACACCTCTCTTATCATTCCGCGCACCCCGGCGTCATCCGACACCGTCTCCGCAATAATGTCCATGGCTCCGCCTATCGCAGCCTCCGTGTCCTCCACCTCTGCGGCTATATATTTTTCCGCCTCTTTATAAGGATCGGATCCCGGGTCCTGCCTGAGAATAAACTCCGATAAAGGCTCCAATCCCCTCTCCCTTGCGACACTTGCGCGCGTTCTCCTTTTCTGCTTAAACGGAAGATATATATCCTCCACATCAACAAGCATTACCGCCGCTTCTATTTTTTTCATAAGCTCACCGGTCATTTTGCCCTGCTCGGTTATCGAGGATATTATCTCCTCCTTGCGCTTTTGCAGACTCAGCAGATACTCTCTTCTGTCATGTATATCCCTCAGCGTCGTATCGTCCATGGAGCCTGTCATCTCTTTGCGGTAGCGTGCAATAAACGGTATGGTCTGACCGTCGTTTATAAGATTTACTATATTGTCTATATATTTTTTATTGACCTTAAATTCCTCTGAAAGCATATTGTTTATATCCATTGTATATTCACCCTTTCGGTTATTTCACTATCGCCGCGGCAACCGCAAAAACGCTTTTCGCGCCGCCCTTTATAAGAGCCTCCGCCGCAGCGCCTGCCGTAAATCCGTGAGTGTATATGTCGTCAAACAAAAGTATCCTCATGCCGCCGGCATATCCGACACATTCAAATACGTCCCTGATATTTTCCGCTCTTTCCACGGCGCTCAATCCCGACTGACGCTTTGTTTCGCGCGTTCTTACAAGAAGATCCGCATATCTCGTTCCGGTTCTTTCGCACACCTTTCTCGCAATAAGCTCACTCTGATTATATCCTCTCTCAAGCATACGCATTTTTGAAAGCGGCACCGGACAGGCAAAATCAAATTTGAGCAATTGCGGCTGTTTTTCGAGATATTCCGCGATAAACCCGGCAAACACGTCGGCATACGCGTATTTATCGTAAAATTTATATTCATGAAGCGTTTTCTTTATTATATCTCTGTAATAAAAAGGAGCGGCGACATAATCAAGAGGCGGATTTGCCTCAAAGATACCGTCTCCGTCCGAATACGGCAGCTCCGCCGCACAGCCTTTGCATATCCCGAAGCCCTTAAACGCCATATACGACTCCTCTCTCCTTCTGCCGCAAAAACCGCATACGATCCGTTCCATAAAAACCTCCCCGAACCCCCGTTATTCGTTATGCACCAAAAAATTACGCTTGTCAAGCGCCTCGCATATCCTGTCAAGCGTTTCCGAATCGGGCGCCGTCACCGTATGATAATGATATTCGGACGTAACATTTTTAAGCGGACTCGAACGTCCCATACGGAAATTATCTATATATTCGTCGATATCCCCGTATGTGGCAATATTGATATCCGCCGTAAGCTTGCCGTATATTTTGTGCCATACGAACACATTCTTTACCATTCCGCCCATAGAAACGATAAGCTCCAGCTCATCCCGTATCTCATCGTCGCTGTGAACCAGCTTAAAGACCCGCTCCGCCTTTGCCGGGCGGTTTATTATATATCCCCTGCTTGTCGCTATTATATCATGCCCCTCCGCCTTCAGCCTTGAAATATCCTGCACTATCACCTGTCTCGAAACATCTGTTTCCTTTGCAAGACTGCCGCCGGTAACGGGACCGTCGCTGTTTTTTATAATCTCCAAAATCCTGCCGCGTCTTTCAGCGCCTTTCATTTCGCACACCCCCTGCGTTGCAATAAAATTCCGAAAATAAGTATCGGAGAAACACCGGTTTAAAAGTATTCTTTTGCACAAGCGTACACGTTTGCGCCGTTGTTTTTTGATATAACATCCATCCGGTTTTTACAGAGCACGCAGATTTTTAAGCGACAGATCAAGGATGGGAGCGCTGTGGGTAAGCGCTCCGCTCGATATATAATCAACGCCCAGCTCTTTCAGTTTTTCCATATTTTCAAGCGTGACATTGCCGCTGCACTCGGTTTCCGCCCTTGAACCTATTATCTCTATCGCTTCCTTCATCATATCATAGCTCATATTATCGAGCATAATTATATCGGCGCCCGCCTCGACAGCCTCTCTTACCATATCGAGATTTTCCGTTTCCACCTCTGTTTTTCTTACAAACGGAGCGTATTCCTTTGCCATCCGGATCGCCTGCTTTACTCCGCCCGCGGCATTTATATGATTGTCCTTTAAAAGCACCCCGTCCGACAAATTAAAGCGGTGATTATATCCGCCTCCCGCCTTTACCGCATACTTTTCGAATATTCTCATATTCGGAGTCGTTTTTCTCGTATCCAAAAGCTTTGTATTGCTGCCCTCAAGCAGCTTCACCGCCGAATTCGTATATGTTGCGATACCGCTCATTCTCTGCAAATAATTGAGCGCCGTTCTCTCACCGGACAGAAGCACTCTTATATCGCCCGTGACCGTTGCTATAAGATCGCCCGCTTTAACGTTCGCCGAATCCTCAAAATAAAATTCACATTCCGTGTCGGGATCGAGCAGCTCAAAAACGCGCCCGAAAACCCACAATCCCGCGATAATCCCGTCCTGCTTGCAGATCAGATCGACCTTTCCCCGCACCGCCTCCCGCATTATCGCGTTTGTCGTAATATCCTCGCTTGTAATATCCTCTCTCAATGCCGCCATGATAAGTTCGTCCGCGTTAAGCTTCATCGTTATGTTATTCATCTTTTCATTTCTCCTTTTTGCTTATCTATCTCGTTAAGAACCATGCGTCCGTAATTTTTTCCGCAGCTCCTGTATTCATCCGGATTTATTTCGATCCTTCCGTCCGGCTTGCCGTAATCCTCCGCGATCTTGTTTGCCGCGCGTTTGGCGAATACCAGACTTTCAAGCAGCGAATTGCTCGCAAGGCGATTTTTCCCGTGCACACCGTTGCATGCGGTTTCCCCGACCGCATAAAGTCTTTCCATGGAAGTCTTTGAATATTCGTCCACCTTTATTCCGCCCATAAAATAATGCTGACTCGGCACCACCGGAATACAGTCCTTTGTGATATCAAAGCCCTCTTCAAGACAATAATTATATATGTTGGGAAAATGCGACAATATATGCTCGCGCGGTATCGGCTTCATAAACAGCCACACATACGGCTTTTTATCCTTTTTCATCTGCTCCCGAATCGCCTCCGTGACAACATCGCGCGGCTTGAGCTCATCGACAAATCTTTTCATATCCGAATTGAACAGCACCGCCCCCTCGCCCCTCACCGACTCGGATATCAAAAATCTCCGTCCCGGCTTGTGCGAATACAGCGTGGTTGGATGTATCTGTATATAATCTATATTTTGCAGCTCTATATTATGTTTAATCGATACCGCCAGCGCGTCGCCGGTAAGATGCCTGAAATTGGTGGAATGTTTATACAGTCCGCCTATGCCGCCCGTCGCGAAGATCGTATAGTCCGCCTCGATAAAATCAAGACCGTTGTCATTTTTTACGATAATTCCCCTGCATTCCCCGTTCTTTTCCGCTATGTCGATCATTGCGGTATGCTCGGCTATGCTTATGTTGGGTCTTTTTCGCACCTGTTCAAGCAGCTTGGAGGTTATCTCCCGTCCGGTAATATCCTTATGAAAAAGTATGCGCGGCGTCGAATGAGCGCCCTCCTTGGTAAAAAGCAGCTCTCCGTCCCCGTCCCTCTCAAAATCCGCTCCGTATCCTATCAGATCGTTTATTATCTCCCTCGATGAGCGTATCATAATATCGACCGACCGCTTGTTGTTCTCATAATGTCCCGCACGCATCGTATCCTCAAAATAGCTGTCGTAATCATCTTCATCCTTAAGCACGCAAATTCCGCCCTGCGCAAGAAAGGAATCACTTTCCTCAACGCCGGCTTTGGTTATCATCAATATATTTTTATCCCCGGGCAGATTAAGAGCCGCAAAAAGTCCGCTGACCCCCGTTCCGACTATTACTATATCTGTTTTCATTTCCAATCTCCTTACCCGGCATTATTCCGATGCTTGTAATGCCTGCAAATATCTGCCGTCCGTTCCCGATAACCGGGCAGCCCGGCATTTCTGTTATTATACACCAAAACTTTATAGTTGTCAAGACAGCTGTAAAGTTTTTTGACCGGCGTTTTATTTTATCTTATTGATTTATCCGGAATATTATGTTATAATTATAATCGAATAAGAATTACCACGGAGAGAAAAATAATGTTTAAAATACTTCACAAAAATTCACTTGCGCGGCGCGGAGAATTTACAACCGTGCACGGGGTCATACAAACGCCCGTTTTTATGAATGTCGGAACCTGCGCGGCGATAAAAGGCGCGTTGTCCGCCGATGATCTGGAGGAGATCGGCTGCCGGGTTGAGCTTTCAAACACATATCATCTGCACCTGAGACCGGGCGATGAGGTCATCCGGGATATGGGCGGTATTCATAAATTCATGAATTTCAACAAACCCATACTCACCGACAGCGGCGGATTTCAGGTATTCTCGCTTGCTTCCCTGCGCCGGATAACCGAGGAGGGCGTTTCCTTCAATTCGCATATAGACGGAAAAAAAATATTTATGGGTCCCGAGGAAAGTATGCGAATACAATCCAATCTCGCGTCAACGATCGCAATGGCATTTGACGAATGTATCGAAATACCATCGCCTTACGAATATGTAAAAAACTCCTGCGACCGCACATTCAGGTGGCTTGAGCGCTGCAAAGCCGAGCTTGACCGTCTTAATTCGCTGCCCGAAACGATAAACAGAAAGCAAATGCTGTTCGGAATAAATCAGGGCAGCATATTTGAAGATCTGCGGACAGAGCATATGAAAAAAATAGCGGAGCTTGATCTGCCGGGCTATGCCATAGGCGGACTTGCCGTAGGCGAAACTCATGCCGAAATGTATCATATCCTTGATGTTACCCTCCCGTATGCCCCCGAAAACAAGCCGCGCTATCTGATGGGCGTCGGGACTCCGGAAAATATCATCGAGGCTGTGGCAAGGGGGATAGACTTTTTCGACTGCGTAATGCCGAGCCGAAACGCGCGTCACGGTCATCTGTTCACGCGAATGGGAACCGTCAATATCATGAACCTCAAATACGAACGCGATCCGCTGCCGATAGAGCCGGGCTGTGAATGTCCCGCCTGCCGCCGGTATTCAAGGGCATATATACGCCATCTTTTCAAGGCGAAGGAAATGCTCGCCCTGCGGCTTTCGGTGCTTCACAATCTTTACTTTTACAATAAGCTCATGGCGGATATCCGGCTTGCCGTCGAAGAGGATCGTTTCGAGAAATTTAAAAACGAAAACATCGGTATTCTCGGCAGAAGAATATAAAACGGGGCAGTTTTCGCCTCCAAAGATCCCGCTTAAAATAAAATTCCCCCAAATCCCATCGAAACAATACAAAATGTGTTGACTTATCGCGCTTAATATGCTAAAATATATACAATAGGAATTAAAATTACAATAGAATTAAAATGATATGCATTTTGAATTACAGGAGGTTTACCATGATCGACGACGTTATGAACAAGCTTAAAGATATAGGTGTTGATGTTGACAATACCATGGAGCTTTTGGGCTCAAACACGGCATTGTACGAAAAGCTTCTCACCAAATTCATAAACACAAACCCGAATTATCAAGGCATTATTGACAGCTTTGCCGAAAACAATATCGAAAATGCCATTTCATATTCGCATACACTGAAAAGCGTTGCGGGAAATCTGGGCTTTACCAAAATGAGCCAAATCAGCACAACAATACTTACAAGACTGCGCGCAGGTGAAACAACAGGCTTTGAAGATGATCTTGCGGCTCTCACCGAAGAATACAACAAAATAAAATCCGTTCTGTCGGTATATATTTCATAAATAAAAGATCGTAAAGGAAAAGAGGTATATTTTATGACAACAAGAAAGGCAATTCTTATTGCTGACGACTCCGAAATAGACCGCGAAATACTTTGTGAGCTGTTTCGGGAAGATTTTGATATTATTGAAGCGGAAAACGGCTTTGAGGCCATAAGCAAAGCCGTAGAGTCGGATGAAAAGGGCGTTTTGGCGGCTGTCATTCTCGATATCGCCATGCCTATAATAAGCGGTCTTGCCGTTCTGGAAGAGCTGCGCGAGGTTGCGCAAAGACTCCCCGTTATCCTTATGACCGCCGAAAGTACTCCGGACAATATCAAACAGGGACACGAGCTCGGCATGGCGGATTTTATAGTTAAACCGTTCAGAGGCTACGGTGTTAAACAAAGAGTACATAATTTGATAGATTTGTATGAAAAGAAAAACAATGTAAAGATTCTCGAGCATGAAAACGAGGTAATGCAGGAAGAAGCGATGGATTTCGAGGAATTCAGCAACACCATGATCGAAATGCTCGGAACCATAATAGAATACCGCGGCATAGAATCGGGTCTGCACGTTAAGCGTATAAGAATGTATACTCAGATTCTGCTTGAATGTATTGCGAAAAACTACGCAGATTACAATCTCGATAACGATACGATAAAAACCATATGCAGCGCATCGGCGGTCCATGATATAGGAAAGATAGCCATTCCCGACAACATTCTCCTTAAGCCGGAAAGACTCACTCCGCTTGAATTTGAAGTAATAAAATCGCATACGGTAAAGGGCTGTGAAATATTGAAGTGCCTTGATAAGCTCAAAAACAAGGCGTTTTTGAAATACTGCTATGAGATATGCAGACATCATCACGAAAGATGGGACGGCAACGGATATCCCGACAGACTCCAAGGCGATGCGATACCCATAAGCGCACAGGTAGTGGCTGTTGCCGACGTTTACGATGCGCTTACCACAAAAAATGTATACAGACAAGGCTTTACTCACGAAAAAGCTGTGAACATGATCCTCAGCGGAGAGTGCGGCTCGTTCTCGCCCAAAATGTTAAGCTGTTTAAAAATTATAGAGGATAAATATAAGATTATCGCTACCAATTATGCGGATAAATAATTCCCGGATGCGGAATTTTCTCAGCAAGCCCTGCCGAAGCTTATTTGAAAAATAAGCTTTTGTCGGGGCTTTTATTTATGGCGGACCTCTCCGGAAACCGCGGAATTTCAAAAATAGGTCTGCCGAAAAAAGGGGGGCAAAAATTGAAAATAATAAAAAACAACATATACATACTCCGGCTTTTATGGAAAGCGTCGCCGTCAAGAGTTATATTAAATCTCTCGATATATTTGATATGGCGTATGAACGGAATATTATATAATATATTCCTTATGCGCCAAATCATGAAAGCTATCGAGAATGACGCGGGAATGACTCATGTCATGATCATACTCGGGCTTATCCTTGCATACTCACTCACGGCGTCAATATTCAACAATTGGTTCAATAATTATTATATTCCGCGTTCCGACGCGGTCATTCAGGAATATCTGTTTTCACGCGTCTATCAAAAGGCGGTCGAATGTGATCTTGCCTGCTATGAAAACCCCGAATTTTATGACAAATACACCCGCGCAAACTCCGAGCTTATGACGCGCGGAGCAACGGTTCTGGATAATCTTTCAAATATGGCTGCCATATTTACGACCATGCTTGTATGCGTCTGCGTAATACTCAGATGGGAACCGGCAGCCGTCCCCATTGTCGCCGTATGCGCCGTCGGAGCCACGCTTATCGATAAAAAAAGAGCTTCCAAAAGATATGACGCGATGAAAGAGGCGACGCCGTATGTCAGGCAGTGCGATTATGTAAAAAGAACACTCTATCTTGCCGATTACGCAAAGGAAATAAGACTCGGCAAGATTTTCTTTCCGCTGCTTTCGTATTTCGACGAGGCGGTAAAGAGACAGCTTGATATAAATCACAAGCACTATACCATCGTGGGGGCGCTTCGCGTTCTGCGTGAGGTTTTCATGAGCATAGGCGCCTATCTCGCCGTTCAGGGGCTTATAGTATACCGTTACATTGCTTTCCGGGCTTATGATTTGAGCGATGTTGTGACAATAATCAATGCTGCGGGCACACTGCAGAGCAGCATATATTCGTTTACATGGAATTTATCCGACTTTATGGACAACGGACTGTATGCCGAAAATATTCGTGAATTTCTTGAATACGAGCCTAAAATAAAGGAAGATGAAAATGCAAAGCCGGTAAAAAAAGGCGCAAATCATATTACCCTTAAAAATGTATCGTTCAGATATGAGGGCCGGGATAACGATATACTTAAAAATATAAACATCGATATTCCGCCCGGCAGGAAAATCGCGTTTGTGGGTCATAACGGCGCGGGCAAAACAACGCTTGCAAAGCTGCTTATGCGTCTTTATGACGTGACCGGCGGCGAAATACTCCTTGACGGCACAGATATAAGGGATTACAGACTTTCCGAATACCGCAAGGTATATTCGGCGGTCTTTCAGGATTTTAAAATATTTGCGTCAACCATTGCGGAAAACGTTCTGCTGCATCCACCCGAAAACGACGAGGACAGGGAAAGAGCGATCCAAGCGGTCAAGGACAGCGGTCTGTATTCCCGCACGGAGCATCTCGAAAAGGGTATGGACACGCTGCTTACAAAGGAATTCGATGACGACGGGATAATCATGTCGGGCGGCGAATTTCAGAAGCTTGCGGTAGCAAGGGTATTCGCAAACAAAAATTCATCGGTCGCGATACTCGACGAGCCGTCAAGCGCTCTCGACCCGATAAGCGAATATGAAATATTTGAAAATATGATCGACGCCTGCCGCGGCAAAACCGTTATATTCATATCGCACAGACTTTCCTCCGCCGTTATTGCGGACAAAATATATATGCTTGAAAAAGGTGAAATTATCGAAGAGGGAAGCCATCGCGAGCTTATGGAAAAGAACGGCAAATACGCCGAAATGTTTAAAATGCAGTCGGAAAAATATCGTCGTGACGGAGGTGATTGATACATGAGAAGAAGACGACACAATACTCAGAGGCGGCTTAAGCTGTCCGAAATAGATTTTGCGCGCACCGTAAAAAATCATGCCTCAATGCTGAAATATATGCTGAAATTCGCCCCGGCGGCAATAATATCACAAATGCTTTTCTGCATTTTCGTATCCTTTGCCGATACGATGTCGGGTCCCGTAACGCTGAAATTTGTATTCAACGGCTTGTCGGAGGGAAAAAGCTTTCCCGAAATTTTTAAATTTATTATCCTGATAAGCATGATCATTCTTGCGCGTCACGCTTTCGGCGGACTCAACGAATACTTTATGTCGATGGGCAGAGTGAAAATAAGCTCCGGAATGAGAAGAACGGTCTTTGAAAAGGCAAAAAGCATCGATCTGAGCTGTTACGAAACGGCGGAGTTCTACAATGATTTCGTATGGGCGGCATCTCAGGCGGATGATAAAATATTCCGTGTAATGCATCTGTGGTCGCTGCTGTTCGCGCGTGTATCCGACATAGTGTTTATAGGCGGATTTATGCTTATAAACGATTATACGCTGTTCGCGTTTTCCGTTGTTTCGATGATCGTAAGGGTGATATGCTCAACGAAGATAATAAACAAACGTTACGAAATGGAGGTCGAGGCAAAGCCCGTGCTCCGTGAACTGGATTATACAACAAGGGTATTTTATCTTGCCGACTACGCAAAGGAAATACGGCTTTCGGATATGCACAAGACTCTGTTTAAAAACCTGAAAAAAACCATGACGCGTCTGCGCGATATATATATGCACCGCGGAAAGAAGATCGCATTGTACAGCATTATATCCGACTGTATCGCAAGCGACCTGTTTACCGCCGCTACTCTTTTCTATCTGTGCATGAGGACCATGGTTTATCATACCATGCTGTTCGGAGATCTGTCCGCCCTTTTAAGCGCCACAACAGGCTTCTCTTTCAGAATGGGCGAGTTTATCAATGTTCTTGCAAACTTTGCGCAGGAAAGTCTTTATATAGACAAATTCATGTCATTTATGAATACCGAGTCGAAAACCGAACTCCGAAAAGGGCGCATACCCGAAAGCGGCGTAAAGGAAATAGAGCTGCGCGGCGTTTCGTTCAAATACACGGGCGAGGAACATTGCAGCTTGAGCGACATAAATATAAAGATCAAACCGTACGAAAAAATCGCGCTTGTCGGATATAACGGCGCGGGAAAATCCACCCTTGCCAAGCTTCTGATGAATTTGTACGATGTAAGCGAGGGCAGTATACTTGTCGGCGGTATCGATATCCGGGAATTCGACGTTTCCGAATACAGGAAGCAATTCGGCGCCGTTTTTCAGGATTACAAAATATTCGCCGGTACCGTGGGCGAAAATGTTATGATGGATTTTGCACAGGAAAAGGATCATGAGAGAATAATCTCCTCCCTGCACGACAGCGGCTTTGATAAGATCGACCGCCTTTCCGACGGTGTAAATACCTCCGTGACCCGTGAATTCAATGCCGACGGTCTCGGTCTTTCGGGCGGAGAGGAACAGAAGATCGCCATTGCGAGAATATTCTGCAAAGACTGCGAATATGTTATCCTCGATGAGCCGTCAAGCGCTCTTGACCCGATAAGCGAATACAATCTGAACCAAAGTATGATGAAGCTTTCGGAAAACAAGACCGTCATATTTATTTCGCACCGACTTTCAACGACCTGTATGGCGGACAGAATTTATATGCTTGAGCAGGGAAAAATTATTGAGCAGGGCAGTCATGACGAGCTTATGAGCCTCGACGGAAAATACGCCGAAATGTTCAATAAACAGGCGGAAAAGTACAGGATGTAACAAGACATATTTTTTATAAAAGGAGAAAAATTATGATTAAAATAATGTTCGTCTGCCACGGCAATATATGCCGTTCACCCATGGCGGAATTTGTTTTTGACGATATGGTAAAAAAACGCGGGCTCGAGAATGATTTCATTATCGCCTCCGCCGCGACAAGCACAGAGGAAATAGGCAATCCGGTACACCGCGGCACGCGCGAAAAATTAAAAAAACACGGAATATCCACAGAGGGCAAGCACGCCGTTCAGCTTACAAAAAGCGATTATGACAAATACGATTACATTCTCGGAATGGACAGCATGAATATACGCAATATAAAACGCATTGTCGGGAACGATAATTCGGGAAAGGTCAAACGCCTTCTTGATTTTTCAAATAATCCGCGTGATATTGCCGATCCGTGGTATACGGGAAATTTCGATGTTACATACGATGATATTTACGAGGGCTGTGCGGGACTTCTCGATTTCATTCTGAAAGAAAAATCCTGATCGCAGGCAGACCCGGAGCAGTTGCTTCCATACCGGCTTTTATGTACCGGTCTATAAAACCCCCGTATGTTCAAGCAATATTTTTATGCCTATAAGGATAAGTATGATCCCGCCCGCAATTTCGGCTTTGGACTTGTATTTTATCCCGAATACGTTTCCGATTTTCAGGCCTGCGGCTGATGTAACAAACGTCACGGCGCCTATAAAAATCGCCGGACAAATCATATTGTCTGTATTTAGGCAGGCAAAGGTAACTCCCACTGCAAGAGCGTCAATGCTTGTTGCCACCGCAAGAGGCAGCATAGCCTTGATGCCGAATGACGGATCGAGCTTTTCATCATCCTTTCTTGTCGTTTCATATATCATGTTGCCTCCGATAAGGGCAAGCAGACCGAATGCGAGCCAATGATCGAAATTTTCGATAAGAACCGAAAAACGGCTGCCAAGAGAATAACCCAGCAAAGGCATGACCGCCTGAAATACGCCGAAATACAATCCGACCGCGATAATCCGGAAAGGATTCACTTTCTCTACCGAAAGACCTTTGCATACGGATACCGCAAACGCGTCTGCCGAAAGTCCCGCCGCAATAAAAAAAAGCTCAATAAAATTCATAAACATCCTCCTCTTTTTCAGAATATGAATAATTTCGGGAAATATTACCGGACTTTCGATAAATTTGCCTGACACCAATCCTCGAAACGCCGGTATAAGAGAAGAACAAACACCGGATAAATCAATAAATACGCCGTTCGGCAGCACTTGATTTTCAATAAAAAGCGGCTGTATTTATTGCGTCCGGGCATCCGTTGTATGAAAAATTCCTGTTTGATGAATTGAAACAAATCGTTGATTTGAATTATCAAGCGGTTATTGAGGCTTCGGCTTGCGCGCAAAACAAGATATTTGTGATATATAAGCGATAAAATTTCCGGTTACAGGGAGGGCAGTTATGGAAATCAAGAATATATGGTTTGAGTTTGAGGCTTGGGAGAACGGTTATGATAAGGATGATACAAACTCCGACGCCTGTTTTGAGTTGAGTGACGGAACGAAGTGGTGCGCTTCTTTTTTTACCTATCGGAATTTATCGAGTCTTTCGAAGAAAAACCGGGTAACGGGCGAATGTCTTTCGGGTCAATACTTTTATGCCGACAAACCGATTTTTATTTCCGAAATGAGCAAAGAATTGATAATTTCCGTTCTTAACGATATAATTCAAACGGAAACGGATTTAACCTGTATTTTCACAAAAGTTGACGAACCGTAAATTTCCGGTTATCGTGCGGTTAGGGAGGTGATATGATGTGGTTTTATGATAACATTTCACGAGATGAATTTGAAAAACGAAAAGACACAGTCGAGCGGATAATGCGCGAGCTCGGCGCGGTCAAGCCGAATATCAATCTTCCCTACCGGCAAAAAACGACATCGCACACAGGCGGTCTTACGGAAACCCACCGGTCCCGACGACCCGTTTTTAAATTTAACAACGAGTATTTTCGAGTAGATGAATTTTTATGTAAGGAAAAGCCGTTTATTGTTATCGAATACGGAACGTATGATGAATTGATGAAGAACGTAATGCACGATGCCGAACCGTTTCCGTATGATTTACCCGATGACGAAATTAAAAGTGAGATTAAGAAAACTTTGATTTAAAAAAAACCAAAAACTCTTGAAATCGAAAAAAACGACCTCAAGAGTTTGGGTTGCCGCAGCATTTTTTATTCAAACAAATTTTCCATAAAATCTTCAATTTCCTTTTTTAAAGCCGTGTCGGGCGCAAGCTCTATCCGGATGCGGTCGCCCTCCGACGCATCGGGAACGAGTATTCGCGGAAGATTTACCGTTTCGCGGTTTTCCGTTTCCACCACCGCAAAATCCCCCTCAAATCTGTCCACTGTAACTATCATAAAATCAATCATCCTTTGTAATACCTCATTTTCCGATGAAGTTATTTTTTTATTATATTTTTTCCGTCACTTACAAATACTATACTCCCGTCGATGTCGGTTCTCAAAAGCTCAATGCCTGTTTTTTTAAATAAGGCGACCGTTTCCCTGTGGGGATGTCCGTAATCATTGTTCTTCCCGCAGCTTACGACCGCATAAGCGGGATCGACAGCCCTTATATACTTCTCCGTGCTTGACGAGCTGCTGCCGTGATGTCCCGCCTTTATAACATCGGCGGACACGCTTGCACCGCTTTTGAGGATTTCCGATTCGGAGGTCTTCTCCGCATCTCCCTGAAAAAGAAACGCATTTTCACCGAAGCTCAAGCGTATTACCGCCGAATAATCGTTAAGATCGTCATAATTGCCGCCGCAGGGAGCCAATATCTCCGCCCTTGCCCCGTTTTCGTCAAATATAACCACACCTCTGCGTGCGGTCTTTATCTTCATGCCCTTTTCGGATATTGCCGAAAGAACGTCACGGTATGTTTTTGTATCCGCCTCGACTCTCGGCATATATATTTCCCCTATATCATAGGCTTTTATCACATCGTCGAGCGCGCCTATATGGTCGGCATGAGGATGTGTTCCGACAAGATAATCTATACGCTCCGCACCGCAAGAGTCAAGATAGGACTTTATTTTTTTAATATCCCCGTTATTGCCCGCGTCTATAAGCATATTTTTACCGTCCGGAAGCTGTATAAACGAACAGTCGCCCTGACCCACATCTATAAAATGCACTGTTACAACGCCGTCCTCCGGAGCCTCCGCATTATAGCCGGACGGCTCATCCGAAACCCCGAACAGCGAACCCAAAAAAGAGAGCAATGCAAGCAATAACGCTATAAAACCGTTTCCGGTATTCATTTTATGCCCCTTTCATATCAAATCAATTCTTCTATAGCCTTTTTCGGGCATTTTTCACGGCATGTTCCGCAGCTGTCGCATTTTGAATAATCGATAACCGCAAGATTGTTTTCGATCGTTATAGCCTCTTTCGGGCAATTTCTTGCGCATAATCCGCAGCCTATGCAGCATACCTTGCAGACCTTGTTTGCCGCAGCTCCCTTATCCTTATTGCGGCATTTAACCGCAACGGGCTTTTTAACGTCTATCAATTCGATAACCTTTTTGGGACATATACCGACGCACATTCCGCAGGCGGTGCATTTGTCCTGATCGACCTTTGCAATTCCGTTTTCGACCGATATTGCACCGAATTGACATACCGATACGCAGGTGCCGAGTCCGAGGCATCCGTACGAACACTGCTTTGCGCCTCCCGCAAGTCTTGCCGCCGCGCGACAGTCACTCACTCCGAAATATGTATACTTATCCCCCGCATTGTCACACGTTCCTCCGCAGAGGACTCTTGCGGTCTTTTTTATTCCCTGCTCGGCTTTAACGCCCATTATATCCGCTATTCCCTTAATGGTCGCATCTCCTCCGACGGAGCATTTTGTGACATCCGCGCCGTCCTCGACAACCGCCTTTGCATAGGCTCCGCAGCCCGCAAAACCGCAGCCGCCGCAGTTTGCTCCCGGAAGCAGTCCGATCACTTCATCTATACGGGGATCCTTATCAACATGGAATATTACCGACGCATATTCGAGCAGACACCCGAATATCAGTCCTATCACTCCTATAACGACCACCGCCCACATAATCTGCATAGTAATTATCTCCTCTCCTAACCGGTCATATACTGAAACCGGAAAATCCCATAAACGCAACCGCCATAAGACCTGCCGTTACAAGCGCTATCGGAAATCCTCTGAACATCTTCGGAACGGCATTTTCATCAATAAATTCACGGATGCCGGCAAAAAGACATATCGCAAGCGAAAATCCCACCGCCGCGCATACGCTGTATACAAGAGAGTATATGAAATTATACCCGTTCTGAACATTCAAAAGCGCAACTCCGAGAACCGCGCAGTTCGTTGTTATAAGCGGAAGATATATTCCGAGCGCCGAATAGAGAGCCGGCATGGATTTCTGCACAAACATCTCAACAAACTGTACAAGACCCGCTATTATAAGAATAAACGCTATCGTCTGGAGATATTCAAGATGAAATCTCACAAGCAGAAATTCATTCACCGCCCATGTGAATATCGATGCCATACCCATAACAAATATAACCGCCATACTCATTCCCGCCGCCGTGTCAAGCTTTTTCGAAACGCCGAGAAAAGGGCATATTCCCAAAAATTTTACAAGTACGAAATTCTGGGTAAGTATAGCTGAAATAACAAGTGCAAGCATACTCATACCTCCCCTTTCTTTCCGGAATTTTTAGTCATAATGTAATTTATGAGCGCTATCAAAAGACCGAGCACTATAAATCCGCCCGGAGGCATTGCGATTATCGCCATCGGCGGAAGAGCGTCGGCATAAACGGGAATATCCCATATCGTTCCCGCACCGAAAAACTCACGCACCGCCGAAATTATACACAGCGCCGCGGTAAAACCGAGTCCCGTACCCAATCCGTCAACCGCCGAGGACAAGACGCCGTTCTTCGACGCAAAGCTTTCCGCTCTTGCAAGAATGATACAGTTTACCACGATAAGCGGAATAAATATTCCGAGCTGCGACGCAAGATCGGGCAGATACGCGTTAAGAA
>JAFLUR010000199.1 GCA_022508725.1 Oscillospiraceae bacterium | reverse complement strand
TGACAAATCATCCGTAACAAACGGCTTATATCCTTTGCTCTGCGAATAAAAATCAAGCAGCAGGCACCATTTATTTTCACCGTTAAGCTTATATATTGCCGGTCCCTCATATCCCGTCATATCCGCAAGAGTATATCCGGCAACGGCTTTCCATACGCCGCTCAAAGATGTGCTTTTTTCCATAATGACACTCGACTTGGTTTCATTTTTCGTAAATCTGTAATATACTCCCTTATAGTCGGTAATCGTGGTGTCTATATTGCTTACATCATCTTCAATATATATCTCCGGAGCGGTAAATTCCTTGAAATCCTTTGTATAGCTTCTGTATACTCTCTGCTTTGAATACTTGTCATCGGACACCTTTGACGCCCAAAATACCATATACATATCCTTTTCGGGATCGTAAACGGTTTCCGGCGCCCATGTACAGCCCGCGTTATCCACCGAAACCTTTACAAGCGAAGCCTCACTCCAGTCAACAAGATTTTCGCTTTCCCATACAACTATGCTTTTTGATCCCTCTGTCTGAGACTTGCCCCATTTATCACTGCCCTGAGTCAATCCTCTGTTGTAAATACTCAAATCCGTGGCTATGATGAAAAACTTTCCGTCTTCACCGCGCAGAATATACGGATCTCTTACTCCCCTTTCGCCCACATTGCTCGTAAGCACCGGCTTTTTGTTATTCAATGTTGTCCAGTCGGTCCCGTTCTCGGATACCGAAAAATAAATCTGCTCGCAGTTTGCGTCACCCTCGGTATTCACAAAATGCACAAACAAATACGCGGATTTCTCGATCTCCTCCGAAGCCTTGATCTTTCTTTCGATCTTTTCTCCCGCTTGTTTGCCGTTTTCATCCGTAAGTACACATTCAACGGTATATATACCGTACTCAATGTCATCAAAAGAGCCGGATGCTTTATTTACCGATTTTTCGCCAACATCATTTCCGTCCGAGTCTTTGAGTGAAACCTCCATATTATACGGAGTAAGCCGGGGATCATATTCACTTGTGAAAAATATCGAACCGTCTTCAAAATATGCAACAAAAGTATTTAACACATCTGTCTTACCCACGACCGTCGCCGTAAAGCTTCGTATATATGTCTTTCCGTCCTTTGTTATTTTCGCCGTGAGAATAACATCGACAGACGAACCCTCCGGTCTCGTTACCTTACCGTCATTCGTGATTACATCGGTATTGCTTGACGTCCATACAACCGGGCTGCCGTCATCCGCCGACGACGGAAGATCCAGATCCTCCGTCACCGCCGACAAATCACCCACGGTTATTTCGGGCGCGCCTTTAACGCCCTTTGTTATTACAAAATTGTCCATATAGCCTTTTGCATACTCACCGCTTCCCCAATTTGCGCGGCCTATATATGCAACCGATGAAGCTCCGAATATATCGGACAGTTTAACCGGCGATCCCTCCTCGGTTTTTACGCCGTTCACATAAAGCTCGGTCAAATCCTTGCCGACGGCTATCATTACCTCATTCCATTCGTTGACTTTGAATGTTCCTTCTGTTGCCGGCAGGCGCGAACCGGAATTTTTATAGCGTTCCACCGTAAGAGCGCTGCCTTTTGTCATAGCGCCGAGATATACTTCATTCTGATATGCTTGAGCGGTATCATTGGGAGCGCCGAAGAACCACCACGATGTATCGGTCGAAGTCGGTTTTATATCAAACGAGATCGTTATTTCATCCTGCCCCGCCAAAAGACCGTTTCCGTTTGCATCGGTAAGTTTTACAACCGTTGACGCCGTTCCGTCGAACTGTATGCACTTTCTTTCGTCCTCCGTGACAAATTTGGGGGTTCCCGCCGCCCTGCCGTATGCTGATGAGCTTGACAGATCTCCGTTGTCAAAATCAAGATTTATAAGCTCTCCGCTTTCCGGCATAACCGGAGGTTCCGTGGGTATCGGAGTCGGTGTCGGTTCCGGCGTCGGTGTCGGTTTTGCAAGCTCCTCATCATAGGTTATCACATCCGCGTTAAAGTTATCGTACGATACCACTCTTTCGCGCGAAACGTTATAGCTGCCTGTAAGCTCCATCGATTTGATAGTTATCGGTGTTTCCACAACAGATTTATAAGATAACTCCTCCATACCTCCTTTGAGATTTGCCGATACCGTTCCCGTACCGTCTATTACGATCTCAACATACTTATTGTATCCTACCGTATTTCTGTAAGGCTGACCCGACGCATTCCATCCGTTGGCGCCTGCCTTATTATTTGTACCCGGATTGCTTCTGCTCTGAGAAACGGGTTTATTCGAAACCGAAGCAAGCAGGTCTGTTCCTCCTATTCTCATCCGGTTAAGATTATATCCGCCGCCTGAGATCGTAAATCCTATGATCTCATCGCCGTTTTCATCTTTTATCGAGAAATCGTTCTCCTTGCCGCTGCTCTCCCATCCGGCAAACATATCAAATGTAAGTCTGAATTTATCCTTTTCGGTAAGCTCTATCGTTTCCGTTTCTGCTGTTGCCGTATCATTTACCGGAGCAAAAACATTTCCGAATCTGCCGAGTCCGGATACAAACACCTTGTTTCCGTCTGTTGACAAATCTCCCGTTTCGGCTTCGAATATATTAACCGCACCCTCAAAATTATCGGTAAATGCCGCAATATCCTTTACAATCGGCTCACCCTCTGCCACATCGTCGGAAAGCTCGCCTCTTATTTTAAATTCGGCAATATTCGTCATATTTGCCGGATTTGTATATCTGAAATAACGGTACGCTTTATCGCTGAGCAGATCCGCCGCATCAACGGTCGTATATTCTCCCGCGGGCACAGCGCTTTCTATTATGTACAGATCGGTCCATCCGATACCGTCGTTTGAACCCTGAACCCTTCCGCCGACCGTACGCTCCGGCATACCTTCACCGGCTCTTGCCGCAAGCAATATCTCGGACGGTTTATAGGGTGAACCGTAATCCAACAAAACATATCCGTTCTGCACTCCGTCAAAGAAAGTATCCAAATCACCGTCCACCGCTTTTAAATAATCGCTGTTATCCGACGGAGCGGTTGAATCATTTCCCCATGACGCCGTACCCGATACGGTATACATGAGAACTTCAAAGCTTCTTTGAGCCGCAAAATCATCGATCTTTGCCGTTACGGTCACATTTCCGTAGCTCTTTGCGGTAACAACGCCGTCCTGCGTTATCTCCGCAACCTCCTCATCATCGACCGACCAAACGATCTCGCCCTCCATATTCGTTTCCACGGAAAGCTGTACCGGAACGCCTATGCTGAGCTCGCTGCCGCCGCCCGTTATGATCGCGTAATTCATCGGCAGCGGTATCGCTTCCGGGGTCGGCGTCGGTTCAGGCGGCTCTTTAACCTTGCTTATGTACTCGGTTTTTGGAGTCACACCGTCCCACACCATAAGCTTGAATGTGCAATCGGTGAAATCTCCCTCTATCGTACCCTCACTTTGATTTTGTGTCACCGCACAAAGCGCGCCGTCCTTATCGTAAACGGCAAAATAACTGTCATATCCCTTCAAATCATCCGCAATATCGTATTTATAGCTTATTCCCTCCGCAGATATATTGACTTCACCGATACCGGTAACAGCCGGCAGCTTCCGGAGTTCATTGTTGACAACAAAGGTTGTGATCGACCTTGCTTTAAGCTCCGTGTCGAATTTTCTGTTTTCTACGGGAATGGATACGAGTTCCGCCCATTTTTCGTTGCTGCCGGATGTTCTTATCACATTCGCATATCTTCCGGTATGCTCAAACGCGCTCATGTCTATCGTGCATTTCTCATCGGAATTTCCGCTGTTTGTCACAACGATTACGATTTCTCCCGTTTTCTTGTCATACGCCGCAAGAGATTTTGCCGATGAAGCCACAATGGTCATTCCCGGCTTGATATATCTTGTGAACTGACCGAAAGCGTAATATTTTTGAGTCATTATAAGCTCCTCGGTGTCATGGTTCGCCATGCCTACGCCCCAGAGCGATTCGGTATAGGACGAGGAAGTGTTTGCCTCCGATTTCTTGCCGCTCGGATCGACAAAAGTCGAGTCCTTGTGTTTATCGACAATATCCCACATTACCCATGCAGCGGGCTGCATACCGTTCATATCGGTTATTATCATATCCGCAAGAGTAAATCCGTCGCCGCCCTTGTCTACCTCGCTCATCCAAAGAACCTTTTCCATAGCCTTCGCTTTTTCTTTGAGCTGAACGCGCTTTGAACCGCCGTATGTATGCGTATCGATTCTGCCGAGAGCTTCCTTTGCCTCATCGGTAAGCTTGTCAAGGTTTGAAACGCTCTTATCTATGTCTGTTTCATCCATTCCCGCAACTATCACATCGGTAAGTCCCGCCGCATCGAGAGCCTTTCTTGTTTCCACAATAGCCTTTGACTGACTTGCGCCCGGATCAAAATGGCAGCCCTCCTGCTTTACCGAGTTCACACCCCAATAATTCGTATCCGGCTCATTCATCGGCGAATAGCTTTTAAATTCTATTCCTTCCTCTTTGAACAGCTTTGTCGCCTCCGCTATGAATTTACC
>JAFLUR010000198.1 GCA_022508725.1 Oscillospiraceae bacterium | reverse complement strand
TTTGCAAGATCCTCGTCACCCAAAAGGCGCCACGACAAAACAACGCCGTTCACCGCCTGTCCGTTTGCATCCGCCGTTGTCTTGACTGCGATCAAACCGCGATTTAACTTTTCCATCTGCCGCGCATACTGCCGGTACTGCGGCGTTTTCGCTTCAGCCGCGCTTGCGGTGATACCGGCGGTGAACGTTCCCGCAAGCATAGCCGCACTGAGCAATACGCTTATGATTTTTCTTTTCATTTCATCTCTTCCTTTCTTCAAGATATAATACCGAAATGCTCTTATTCAAATTATACAATATTTCATTGATTTTTTCAACACAAAAAAGCAAACTTCACAAAAGCTTCACAAAAAAATGTTTTTCTGTACAAAAATAATACACTGTATTTATGCAATTTGCCCATATAACCGAAGTCAGATTCAAACGATCATACATCCTCAAATTTGTATTCCGCATCAAATTCGCTGTCCGTGTCAACGCATACCGAAACAATGTATTCGCCGACGGATATCTGACCGAATTTTTTCCCGCCGTCGGAGCTTTTTATATTGCGTATATCCGATATATCGAATTCAATATTCCCGAGAGGGAACGCAAGTCCCATGCCTATATTTTTTATGTAGCTTTCCTTCAGCGTCCACAATCTGAAAAATATCTCGTCCTTGTTTTCACATTCGTTAAAATATGCCAGCTCTCCGGGAGTCAGTACGCGTTTTAATATTCCGGGCTTGTATTCCCTTATATTTTCGGCGTCTATGCCTATTTCCGACGTATGCACGGCGCAGGCCGCCAAGCCGCGGCAATGCGAAATATTGAAAAAAAGCGGAATATTCTTTAAATACGGCTTTCCGTAATGATTTTTTTCAATATTATTTTCAATATCGGGATCATGTATTCCGTAATATCCGAGAGCCTTTTTCAAGAGCGCGTATGATTTTTTGTGAAGCATCGCGGCATATTCCCGTCTTTTCGTCCGGTCGTTTTCACAGTATGAAAGATATATCATTGCTGCTTCAAAATTTCGTTTATTTTCATAGCCTTGTCAAGGTCGCCCTCTATAATGAGCTTTTTGGTCAAAAACGCTTTTTCCGCGCTCATTTTTCCGCTTGCGATCTTTATAAAATCCTTTGTATCTACAATGAAAAGCAAATCTCTGTCATGATAATCGTACGGCTCGACCGACAAATATCCGTCCTTTATCTCGGCGTAAAAAATCCCCTCTCCCTCGCCCGTCAAATTTATCTGAACCGCGATTTTTTCGTTTATCCGGCTCACGTCCGCCTGCATAAAATGCTCTCTTATTTCTTTGAATGCTTCCTGAAATGTCATAATTCAAAACCTCCGTTAATGATCTGTTGTAAAATATCCGTCTCAAGGCGTTTTGCGATCGCACCTTATATAAATTATACTATAAAAAATCCTCCGGGTCAATAGATTTGTTAAATATTTCTCAAACAATCCGTTATTATCGATAAACAGGCAAAAGCGGCGGGGACATCTTCATGTATATAATGTATGACAACGTTATGATAAATATACTAAAATTTATTATAAATCGAGAAAATTTTATAAATTTTTACCGTTGATTTTTCTTCGGGGCATATATTATAATTATGGAAACATCGGTTTAAATGTAAGAGCCTGTTTGGTATTCCTCCAATCGTTGGATTTTTGAGTGGATTTTTCTGCCGGCAAAGTCCGGAATTCGCAGGAATACTTTGTGTATTTCAAGAATTTCGGGCAAAGCGGGCGGGAAAATATGCCGAAAAGATGATGATTGGAGGATACTAAACAGACTATGACGGAAGGGAGATGAAAATGTGTGGCAAAGAATATCCACAGCGGACACCGCGAGCGAATTCGCGCAAAAATGAAAACGCTTGACAGCGACATGATCGAATCCCATGAAATGCTTGAATTCCTGCTGTTCAACGTCATGGCGCAGAAAAATACAAACGAGCTTGCACATATTCTTCTCGATCATTTCGGCGGCTCGCTCTCAAATATTTTCAACTCATCCTTGGAGGAGCTTTCGGAGGTTGACGGAATAGGACCTCAGGCGGCATTGTTCATACATACCGTGCCCATCCTTGCCAACCTCTACACGATATCAAAGAATACGGGAAGATTTCGCATTACCGTTAAAAATCTTCCCGATTACTGCCTTTCCGCGGTATCCGGCATTGATGAAGAATGTATATTCATAACACTGCTTAATTCATCGGGTGAGATCATCTCGGAGCATATCGCCGGAAAAAGCTGTTTTACTGCCGGCAGTCTTGTCGATCTCCGAAAGATACTCACATATATCGTGAACTCAAATTCCGCCGCGGTTCTTATAACGCACAAATGCGACTGCGGCGACGGCGGGGTAAACAGGAATATCATAACAAACATGAAATCACTGTCTTTCCATCTGCGCGCTTTGAATATTCCGCTTGTGGACTATGTTATAATAAACAACAATGATTTTATAAGTATGCGTAACAAACCCGAGTGATACCGAAACAGCCGCTTTTTTCATTCGGCAGCCGTCACAGCAGCAGTCTTTCGAGAACCTCGGTTTCGGTCAGAATTTCATCTATCCCGCCCGCTTTGTCAAGCGTTATTATTATATAAAACGAATCGCCGCGCAGCTCGGGTATAAATCCGTGCATATCCTCATCCGCCCCGCATATCCTGAATTTCACCTTTTTGTTTTTATATTCCTTCTTCCGGTAAAACATAACCTCCTTGACCGCGTCGGCATTGTATTTTTCCTTTTGGGTGAATATATTCGCTATAAGAAACACGGTCAAAAACAGGGTTGAATAATCAAACCGCGATCTGTACAGGGAATACAGCATATACAATGATATTCCCGCCGTTACAAACGCGCTCGTCACATACATTATTCTCTGCGCCGTCCGCGGACCTGTCCCATACGATATTATTTTTTTCAGTATGACTCCCCCGTCAAGCGGATAAACGGGAAGCATATTTATCGTAAAAAGCGCTATGTTCTGCATATAAAAAAATCTTGCCGCCTCTCCCTTTCCCGCCGCCGCCGCAAGCGCGAGGACGATATTTACAAGCGGGCCGGAAAAATACAATATTATCTCATCGGCAAGGCTGTACACGATACGGTTTTTCAGCTTCAGATTTACGCCGAACGGCTGAAAGCATATGTAAGCGGGCTTCAAGCCTATCATGACCGCCGCCGCCAGATGAGCCGCCTCATGCAGTATCATCGCTGAATACGCGGCGCAGAATATACCCAAACGGCGGTTAAAATATGTGACGGCAAAAAGCGCTACGGTAAGCGGGTTTATGTAAATATACCTTGACAGCTTAATTATCTCGATCACCGTCCTTTTCCGGATTATCCTCCCGGTATTCCCCATCGTTTTCTTCCGGATATTTTTCCGGATTATCCTCCCGGTATTCCCTATCGTTTTCTTCCGGATATTTTCCCGAACCATCCTCCGTATCATAGCGGGAATTATCCCCGAAAGCTCCGCTGTCCTTCCCCGCCGCCCGTCTTATTCCGTTGACCGTTTCGCCGAGCTTTTCCCCCGCGCGTTCAAGAAGCTCTGTTTGGGCTCGTATATCGGTGTTGTGAAACAAAACATATTCCGAGTATTTGTTTATCTCCGAATATATCCCTCCCTCTCTGCCGTGCGAATATACGACCGCCGCGCATACCGCCGCCGATATTATTGTCCGGACAGCCGTATTCGCGATATGTGTATTGTTTTTCTTGTTCGTATTATCCATATTATCCTCTTTTCAGCAATTATTTTTCCGAATGTTTTTTTGGGAAATACCGGACAAACCGGTGTTTCCTTAACGCCAAAATCCTCGTCTTAATTATCTATATTCACTCGAAAAAAAATAATGACACGGAAAAACAAAAAGAGACGGCGCGCGCCGCAGGCGCACACCGTCCCGAAATATGTCCGCAAATTTTTATCAGAGCCTGTTTGGCATCCTCCGATCATCATCTTTCGGGCATATTTCCCCTCCTGCTTTGCCCCGAATTTTTGAAATACAATTCCCGCAAATTCGGGACTTTGCCGGCAGAAAAATCCACTCAAAAATCCGATGATTTCCGGAATACCGATCAGACTCTTACGCTTTGCCCACCGAGCCGAAAAGCTCCATTTTTTCCTTAACGATCTCCTTGATTGCCGCCGCGCCCGGAGCCAAAAGCTTTCTCGGGTCAAAGCCCTTTCCCTCAAGGTCCTTGCCCGCCTCGATGTACTTTCTCGTCGCGTCTTGGAAATAAAGCTGGCACTCGGTATTCACGTTGATTTTCGCAACGCCGAGTGAGATCGCTTTCTTTATCATATCGGCGGGTATGCCCGTACCGCCGTGGAGAACAAGCGGCAGATCGCCTATAAGAGCCTTTGTTTTCGCAAGAGCGTCAAAATCGAGTCCTTTCCAGTTTTCCGGATATTTGCCGTGGATATTTCCTATTCCCGCGGCAAGAAAATCAACGCCCAGATCGGCAATTCTCTTACATTCTTCCGGATCGGCTATCTCTCCCGCGCCGACAACGCCGTCCTCCTCGCCGCCTATCGAGCCGACCTCAGCCTCTATCGACATACCCATCGCATGGCTTACCTTTA
>JAFLUR010000197.1 GCA_022508725.1 Oscillospiraceae bacterium | reverse complement strand
TTCGCGACTATAATTCCGATGATCTGCATTATATTCATGCTGCGCTCGCTTTTGAGGAAAATGTTCACGGCACAGCGTGCCAAAAACTCCAACCGCACCGCATTTATTGTTGAGTCGATTATGGGAGAGCATATAGTAAAAAATTACAGCCGTATCGGTATAAACAAGGAGATTTACAGAAGAATTCATGATGACAGCGTGGATTTGTGGTGGGAGATAACCAAGCGCGCAAGACTTAATCATCCGATTGTGCAGATATTTATTCATCTTGGAACTCTTTGTATATACGGCGTTGCGACGACGCTTATTCTTGCCGGCGATAATATGGTTACGGCAGGCATTGTCGTCACCTTCACATCGTACCTTACGCTGTTTCACGACCCTATTTCGCAAATATCCGCGATTATTCAGGATCTGGCGCAGGTCAGCTCAAATCTTGAGCAGGTGTTTGATACGATAGATTATCCCATAGGGATAGATAACAAGAAAAAAGCGGCAGAGCTTATGAAAGTGCGCGGAGATATAAGCTTTAAAGATGTGACATTTGCTTATGAAGAGGGCGTGAATGTTCTCGAAAATTTCAATCTGAACGTGAAACACGGCGAGACAATCGCGCTTGTAGGTCCGACGGGAGCAGGCAAAACGACTATAATCAATATGCTGACGCGGTTTTATGATGTTACGCACGGCAGCGTCACTATTGACGGCTATGACGTCCGCGATGTGAGTCTTCATTCACTGCGCTCCGAGGTTGGAGTTCTTATGCAGGATCCGTTTATTTTCAAGGGTACCGTAATGGACAACATCCGTTACGGCAGGAGGGACGCAACGGATGAGGAGTGTATCGCGGCGGCGAAACTGATTTTTGCCGATAGGTTTATTGAAAGGCTCAAGGACGGTTATTATCATGTTTTGGAGGAGCGCGGCGGCGGATTGTCGGCCGGTGAGAAGCAGCTCATAAGCTTTGCAAGAATTGTGCTTAAAAATCCGTCGGTAATCATTCTCGATGAGGCGACAAGCGCGATTGACACCGAAACAGAGCTTTATATCAAAGAGGCGCTGGACATCCTCATCAAGGACAAAACCGCATTTATTGTGGCGCACAGACTGTCCACAATACGCAATGCCGACCGCATATTGTACATCGCAGACAAAGGCATTGCCGAGGAGGGAACGCACGAGGAGCTGATGGCAAAGAAAGGATTATACTACGATTTGGCAAAATAACGGACTGTTGTAACAGCTTCCGTCAAGGTAAAGTATACGATGAATATGAACGGTTGTGTTCGTATTCATCGTATTTTTTACGGCAAAAGACGGATTTATCTCCGACAAAATGATTGTCCTGCGCGTTGTCTGTCATACGGACCTTTGTGCCGTTTCTTTCAAATTCCTCCGCGGTCGATTTTCCCGTTTAACAAATTCCGTCCGGTCTTCAATATCGAAAGGAGTTCCTTTTCCGGCTTTTATATGCGATATTTTCACACCTCCATGATATCACGGTTTTTATTCGTTCGGATATTTCATACCCCAAGCGGCTCTCAGCTCATCCATCACATTCATAATAAATAAGGTCTTGTCATGGGAGATTTCCCCGCACTCTGTTTTACCGGCTTTTATTGCATCGATGCAGGATTGCAGCTCAAACTCGTAGCCTGTCATGCGCTTTGGTTCAAGCTCATGTATAAGCTTGCCTCCCGTGTCAAATATTTTTATTTTTCCCCAATCCGACGGACCGAAAATTTCTATGTATCCTCTCTCGCAGAAAACCTTTATTTTGCTGTCAAGACACATATTAATGCTGCTTGTCAGATATGCGCGTTTGCCGTCGGGATATTTCAGCATGGTAAAATTATGCTCATCTATTCCCGTATCGGACAGGATGCATGCGGTATCCGAAATTTCAAAATCACTGCCGAACAACAGATCCGCGGCGGTTATGTTGTAAATGCCCATATCCAACAACGCGCCGCCGCCGAGCTCCGGATTATAAAACCGTTCGGACCGGACTCTGTTTCCGAACCTTGAATCAAGTAATACAGGCTTGCCTATTTCACCGCCGGTTATTAAATCCCGCACATCCTTGATCCAAGGGAAAAATCGTGTCCAAAGCGCCTCGCATATAAAAACGTTGTTCTCTTTTGACGTCCTAAACAAATCCTCTGCCTGTGCACGGTTGATGGTGATAGGCTTTTCACACAGCACGCTTTTTTTGCGGCAAAGTGATTTTTCGGAAAGCTCATGGTGCAAAGGATGAATTGTTGAAATATATACCAATTCCGTTTCCGTGTCGTTTATAAGCTCGTCATAGCTGCCGTAAGCAACCGGAATGTCAAACTCTTTCGCAAACTCCCGCGCTGACTCGATATTTCGTGATGCCACCGCATAAAATTCTGCACATTCCACGGCCTTGATTGTTTTCGCCATGGCGTGTGCGATATTTCCCGTTCCTATAATCGATACCTTCATAATATCCCTCCGTAATATCAATTTTCGATATATTAATTATATCAGACACAGCTGCGGGACGCAACCGTAAACAAACTTTTTACGGATAAAAATATACTTTACCCCACTTTCCGCATAAAACGCGTATTTCCGTGATCATTCTCTTTTTGTGTTTTCATCGATATATCATTTGTTTCCGTACCCGTTAAGCATATTTGGGTATGGACCCACGGAAATCGAGCTTATAAACAAAAATTGATTGCCGTGACTCAAAATTGCGGAGCTATTGACTTAACGAAGAAATTATTATATAATTGTGTTGAAACAGGTTTGTGAAATTTTTATAAGGGAGATGTAATTCCGATGAATGTTGCGATTGTTTTGTCCGGCGGAACGGGGACAAGATTGGGCGGAGATATTCCCAAGCAGTACATAAGAGTCAACAATAAAATGATTATCGGCTATTGCCTGGATACCGTTATCAATCACGGTATGATAGATGCGGTTCAAATCGTTGCGGACAGAGATTGGCATGAGCCTATTATGCATGAAATAAATAAAATGAATATATCCGCGTCTGTGTTCAAAGGCTTTTCACTGCCGGGAAAAACGCGTCAGCTTTCGATATTTAACGGACTTGAGGATGTTATGAAATATGCCGGGGAGGATGATTATGTGATTATTCATGACGCGGCGCGTCCGCTTGTAAGCGCGGAAACGATTGCGGATTGTCTGGATAAGGCGAGGGAGCATGACGGAGCAATGCCCGCGCTGCCTATGAAAGACACGGTTTATTTCAGCGAAGACGGCAGAACGATCTCATCGCTTTTAAAGCGTGAAAGCATATTTGCGGGACAGGCGCCGGAAGCGTTTGCATTGGGCGCGTATTACAGGGCAAACAAAAGCCTGATGCCCGATAAAATTCTCAAAATAAACGGTTCCGCGGAGCCGGCGGTGATGGCGGGGATGGATATTGCGATGACAAACGGAGATGAAAATAATTTTAAGATCACGACAAAAGCCGATTTGGAAAGATTTTGTGAAATTATAAGGGAACGGAAAGGTGATTAAGAAATGAAAGCATATGTGCTTCACGGAATAGGTGATCTGCGTTTTGAGGATGTGCCGGTTCCGGAGATAAAGGATAACGAGGTGCTTGTTGAGGTAAAAGCGGCGGGAATATGCGGTTCGGATATTCCGAGGATATATAAAACGGGAGCCTATTCGCATCCGCTTATCCCGGGGCATGAATTTTCGGGGATCGTGGTCGATGCCGGACGAAATACGACTGTACGGGAAGGAAAAAGGGTCGGCGTGTTTCCGCTTATTCCGTGCGGCGAATGTATGCCCTGTAAAAAGAAACTGTATGAAATGTGCAGAAGCTACGGTTATTTGGGCTCGAGAAAGGACGGCGGATTTGCGGAATATGCTGCCGTTCCCGAAAAAAATCTTATTGAATTGCCGGATAATGTGATTTACGAGGAGGCGGCAATGCTGGAGCCTATGTCGGTCGCGGTTCATTCGGTGCGAAGGACGGCTGTGCGTAAAGAGAACAGTGTGGTTGTATGCGGTTTGGGGACGATAGGACTCATGGTTATAATGATTTTGCGTATGATGGGCATTGAAAATATATATGCCGTCGGAAATAAGGATTTTCAAAAAAAACGTGCGGAGCGTCTCGGAATAAGCGGAAAATTTTACTGCGACGCCGGAAGAGGCGGTGCGGACGAGCAGCTTGCCGACAAACTCGGAGGGAACGGCGCGGATGTGTTTTTTGAATGTGTGGGCAAAAACGAAGTGTTAAATATGGCTGTAAACAACACAGCTCCGGGAGGAAAAATAATGCTTGTGGGAAATCCGTATTCGGATATGAGTCTGGATAAGGCGGTGTATTGGAAAATACTCAGAAATCAGCTTACGATTACGGGAACGTGGAATTCATCCTTTACCGGTGAAAAGAGCGACGATTGGCATTACGTTCTCGAAAAATTGAAGGAAAAGAGCATATCGCCCTCGGAGCTTATATCACATAAATTCAATATGAGGGAATTTGAAAAGGGATTTCGTTTGATGAGGGACAAGAGCGAGGATTATGTAAAGATAATGTGGAGCAAGGGAAACACCGAATAAATCAATATCAAAAAATAATTCAGCTGTCTGCGGGTTGGTCGTAAAA
>JAFLUR010000196.1 GCA_022508725.1 Oscillospiraceae bacterium | reverse complement strand
GGATTCTCTCGGCTTTGAAGGCGACGACGGCAACGAGGATTCCGCGCCCGCCGCTCCGGCACTCAGGGCGATAGACGCGGTAAATCCGTTCGACAGATGCTTTGCCGACGCCAAAACGGCGGGAATAACCTCGGTAGTCACCGGGCCGGGAAGCGCAAATCCGATAGGCGGACAGTTCGCAGCCGTAAAAACTCACGGGATATGCGTTGACGATATGATAATAAAAGCTCCCGCGGCGATAAAATTCGCTCTCGGCGAAAACCCCAAATCGGTGTATCACGGTAAAAATCAAGCGCCCGTAACGCGCATGGGAACGGCATACATTATCCGGGAGGCTCTTTTTAAAGCAAGGGAATACCTTGACGCATACGAAAAACACAGACAAGCCCCCGACGAAAACGACAAACCCGATTTCGATATGGACTGTGAGGCGCTCATACCCCTGTTAAAAAGAGAAATACCGGCTAAATTCCACGCCCACCGCGGCGATGATATATGCACTGCAATAAGAATAGCAAAGGAATTCGATCTTGATTATACGATAGAGCACTGCACCGACGCGGAAAGTGTTCTGCCCGTTTTGGAAAGAGAAAATTCGGGCGTGTGTATCGGACCGAGCTTTACCGACAGGAGCAAGCCGGAGCTTAAATCGCTGAGCTTCGATACATACAAAAAGCTCGGCGGACTTACCGCAGCGATAATCACCGACCATCCGGAAACGCCTGTCGAATATCTTCCTCTGTGCGCGGCAATGGCGGTAAAGCACGGAGCCGACAAGAAAAAGGCTCTGGAGGCAATAACGATAAACGCCGCAAAGCTTTGCCGGATCGACGCACGGGTGGGAAGCATCGAGGAAAACAAGGACGCGGATTTCGTTATCTGCCGGAATTTGCCGTATGAATGGGATTTCAAGCCGTATATGACCGTAATAAACGGACAGATCGTATATACGGATGAAAAGGAATATGAACAGATGAGGTGTGATTTATGATCGATAAACTTGTAAATATTTCGGACAGGATATTGGAAAATCAATATCTCAACGCGATAAAAAGAGCCTTCATAAGCATAACCCCCGTTATACTTGCCGGAGCGGTCGCGATGATAATAGCAAATCTTCCGATACCCGGCTACAATGAATTTATGGCGGGACTTTTCGGCGACGACTGGAACAGGGTATTCGATAACATGGTATCCGTTACCTTCAATCTGAGCTCGCTGTATATAGGCACTCAAATGATCGCCAATATAGCCCAAATAAGCGAAACGTTCAGAAAGCGGTTTATAGACGTCAGAATAGTTACCGTTATATGTCTTGCGGGGTGTCTTTTTCTGATATTCCCCAAAGATGCGGACAGCATCCTGGATGTTCTCAACGCGGTGGGTCTGTTTAGGATAATGATCGGCTCGCTTGTGAGCGTCATTCTGTTTGAGCTTGCCGTCCGGTACAGTCCGGACAAGCTGTGGGTAATAGGCGGCGAATACGAGGATTCGGATACGAGAAAGGTCGTATCGGTTCTTGCGCCGGCGTCCGCGGTATTTTTGGCTCTTCTGTTTATAAAAATTTTCATAGGCATGCCTATATTCTCCCATATGAGCAGTATGTTTATGGACGTATATATAACGAATTTTGCGATGAGCTTCAGGAATACTCTCGGATTGGCGATCCTGTTTGTCGTCAGCGTGCACGGAATGTGGTTTTTCGGAATACACGGCTCGAATATACTCGAACCGATAACGCAGCTGATATATACGCCCAACGCTGCCGAAAACGCTGCCCTTATAAGCGCGGGACTGGATCCGACCTACATATTCACAAAACAGTTTTTTGATATATTCGTGCTTGTCGGAGGCTCCGGCTGTACCCTCGCGCTTATTCTCGCGATTGTTATTTTCGGCAAAAACACTGTCATGGGCAAATTCGTAAAAACGTCGGGATTTATATCGCTGTTCAATATAAACGAGCTTATATTGTACGGACTTCCGATCATATTCAATCCCATATATTTGATACCGTTTATAGGTGTTCCCATAATTCTTACGATCATAACCTACATAGCCTTTGCAAGCGGACTGGTGCCTCTTACGAACAATCCCGACGTTATGTGGACCTGTCCCATAATACTCGGCGGATTTTACGCCACAGGCTCCGTAAGGGGCGCGATACTCCAGCTTGTAAATGTGGCGGTGGCTACCCTTTGTTACGCTCCGTTCGTCAAAATATCGAGAAAGGTCAAGCTTAAAAAGACAAAGGCTCTTATCAATGAGCTTATAAACGAATTTGAGGCAGGCAAGCACAACAAGAATTTCAAAATAGACAAAAATTCACACGGAGGCATGATAGCCGAAATTCTCGCGAACGATATAAAGAAAGGCATAGAAAGAAATGAATTTTATCTGGTCTATCAGCCGCTTGTGCTTAAGGACGACATAGTCGGGGCGGAGGCGCTCCTGAGATGGAAGCATCCGCTGTACGGTGAGGTATCGCCTATAATCATACTCTATCTTGCCAAGGAATTCGGTTATTTGCAGGATATAACAAAATGGATAGTAAGAACCATATTCAATCAGAGCAAGAAGTGGAGCAATATGAAGGTGTTCGGCGATTTGAATGTCGCGGATGATTTCAAGCTCTCGATAAATATGTCGTTCGATCAGCTGTGCTGCTTTGACTGGGTTTCATACGCATCCGACCTTATCTTTGAATACAGGATAAATCCCAAAAATATCGAAATAGAGATAAGCGAAGAGGTCGCGTTCGAACATTCGGAATATAATCTCAATATGCTTAACGGACTGCTTGCGCTCGGATTCGATCTGTCGATAGATAATTTCGGAATGGGTTACAGCTCGCTTGTTTATCTTTGCGCGTTCAAGATAAGTGAGGTAAAGATCGACGGTGAGATAATAAAGGCGGTTTTGGAAAATCCCAAGTCGCTCGGAATAGTGCGTTCGATAGTTGAAATGTGCAACGATATGGATATCAGATGCGTTGCAAAGATGCCTGAGCATGAGGATCAGATCAATCTTATAAACGAGCTCGGCGGCATAATATATCAGAGCTATTTGCACAGCAAGCCTCTTTTGCCCGCGGATTTCGAGAATTTCGTCAATCGTGAATTCAACAGAAACGATATTTACGATGAGGTCATTGCGGAGAATTCCTCGGAAAACAAGGAAAACGACGGCGGAGAAAACATATAACGGAGGACATATAATAAAAAACCTCCCCGGGAATTTCCGGGGAGGTTTAGGGAAACACCGATTTAAAGGCAATCAAAAAATAATCTGCAAAAAAATATATGCTTACCCGCAGACAGCCAAATTATTTTTTGATATTTGATTTATTCGGTGTTTCCTTAATAAAAGAGTGAGATATAATGATAAGAACAAATATTTGCAGGCGGTGCAGGCATATAGTATCACCGAAAGACAAGATATGCCCGTACTGCGGAAACAGGCTTACGGATGAAAAAAAACAGAAAATCGATGCGGCGGAAAATCCGGATAAGCGGAAAAAAACAAAAGAACAAAAAAAGCCGAAAAAACGGGGCAGTTTGCGATATGTCGTAATTCTTGCGCCTCTCATACTCGCCATGTCGGGAGTATGCGGATTTTATATTTTTTCGGGCAAACAGGAAAACAAACCGTGGCTGAGCGAACAGCCCGCGCAAACCGCCGTGCCGGAGGAAAACAAAGAGGATACGGCGGAGAATGAGGGCGAACAGACCGCCACGGAGGAAACGGAAAATCCGGACGAACAGACCGCTCCGGACAATGAGGAAAATCCGGGTGAAGAGGGCGAAAAAGAGCCGGAAAACGAACCGGAAATCGAAGAAAACACGGAGGACAGTCCGGAGGTAAAGACCGCCGCGCCGTCATTATATACGCCCGCACCTACCGCGCCGCCGGTCCGTTCAACCCCCGATGAACACGGAAATACGGGCAGTATACCGCCGAAATTCACATCATATAAAGCCTCGTCGGCTGCGGAGGATGTTTATTCCGCGGCGCACGCGTTTGACGGCTCCATGGATAACGCATGGGGCGCGGGACGCGAAAATAACGGCATAGGCGAATGGATAATGATGTCGGCGGAGGATTATCAGGCGGTTTCCGGCGTTAAAATATACAACGGACACACGCAGAGCGAACAGACTTTCAACGATAATGCGCGTATAAGAATAGTCGAGCTGTCCTTTTCCGACGGCAGCTATATAAAACGATTTGTGCAGGACGGATTCAGCCGCACCGAGCCGCAGATAATAAGACTCCCCGAGCGCATAAATACCAAATATGTAAAGATCACCATACTTGATAAATACGGCGATTCGGATGTGGTATGCGTGGGGGAAATAGAGGTGTTTTAGAATGTAAAAGGCAAATATCCAAGGGTATTTGCTTTTTTATTGACCGGTAAATTTATAAAAACCATCGATAAATACGCATTAAAGGCGTATAATATATATTGATGCTCCAACTAACTCTTGAATTTTTCTGCTTGCTCAAGCTGTGAAATTCTGCGTCATAAAACCTTGAAAAACACGCGTTTTACTGCGGTTTTCTTCAAAGAATTTCATTAAGAAATTCCTTGACTTTCACAGCTTGTTCTTCGCATAAATTATTCAAGATTTA
>JAFLUR010000195.1 GCA_022508725.1 Oscillospiraceae bacterium | reverse complement strand
TAGATACATACTGGGCGGCAATACTTCCGCCCATCGCCGGAGCGCTCGGACTGTTTCTTATGCGTCAGTTTATGATACAGATCGAAAGCGAAACGCTTGAGTCGGCAAGAATTGACGGCGCGACGGAATTTCAGATATTCTGGAAGATAGTTATGCCTCTCGTAAAGCCCGCATGGCTCACGCTTTTGATATTCTCCTTTAAGGATATATGGAATGCGGCGGCGAACAACGTTATATATTCGGAGGAATTGAAAATGCTTCCGACCGCCCTTAATCAGATAGCGACTGCGGGTATCGCCCGTGCCGGCGTGGGCGCGGCAGCGGCTCTTATTATGATGATACCGCCTATTATTGTGTTTATCATATCGCAGAGCAACGTTATCGAAACAATGAGTTATTCGGGTATCAAATAAGGAGGAGGATGAATATGAAATACAGAATTTTTGCGGCAGTAATTGCGGTCCTGCTGACATTCTCCGCGTCGGTATCGGTTTTTGCAAGGGAACCCTATGCCGGATATACATATGATACCTACGGAGACCGTGTTCCGGCTCCGAATGTGTTTCTTCCTCAAAAGGAGATAACCGGCTATTCGCTCGGAATAGGTCATATGAGCAAGCCGTCGGACGTATTTGTCGATGAGGAGGACAATGTTTATCTGATGGATACGGGAAACGGCAGAGTCATAATACTGGACAATAAATATAATCTTAAAAAGGTAGTGGATAATTTTACCCTTGACGGAAACCCGAGTCCTTTGAAAGACGCAAGCGGTATATTCGCAAATGCCGGGCGGGGTCTTATATACATTGCGGATAAGGGCAACGGACGCGTTATAGTAACGGATTTTGACGGAAATATTCTGCGTTCGGAGGGAAAGCCGGAGACCGATTATCTTTCGGATGATATAATGTTTGCGCCGAGAAAGATCGTTGTCAACAGTATAGGCACGATGTATGTATTGTCGGATAACATAAATCAGGGTATGATCGCGATCGATGAGGACGGTGTGTTTCAGGGATTTTTCGGGGCGGAGAAAATTCAGCTTACGCCCGTTCAGAGAGCCGATCTTATGTGGAGAAAGGTCCTTACAAAGGCTCAGCAAAGCTATGCCGCGACGATACAGCCTACCGAGTACACAAATATATTCATCGACAATGAGGATTTTATCTATACGGCAACAGCTCTTGAAACCTATGAAAAGGCACAGATAAAGCGACTTAATCCGAGTGAGAAAAATATACTTTACGAGGATATGAGATACGGCGATCTGGAAGGCGAGTTGGTAAACGGTGTGTATACCGTGTCGGCGCTTATCGACGTTACGGTCGATGACGACGGATTTATATATGCGCTTGACAAGAATTTCGGACGCGTGTATATGTATGATGAGGAATCGTGGAATTTAGGCATATTCGGCAAAAAGGATACCGTATGGGGTACATTCGGCGAGCCGATAGCGATAGATAACGCGGGCGGGAACATACTTGTGCTTGATAACGCAAAGGCAAGCCTTTTCGTATTTGAGCCTACCGAGTACGGAAAATATATAATCGAGGCGGAAAATTATCACTACAAGGGAAGATACGCTTTAGCGCTTGAGCCTTGGGAGATGGTCCGCGATATGAATAACAATTACGAATGGGCATATGCCGGAATAGGCAGGGCGCAGCATATGGTTGAGGAATATAAGCCGGCTATGGATAATTTCCGTCTGGCAAACAACAGATATCTTTATTCGCAGTCAAAGAAAAAATACAGGACATATATTCTGAGAAAGAATTTTACCGCGTATACGATATTGTTCCTCGTTATTTGCATAGGAGGATATATTATTGTAAAAAAACGCCGAAAAATAGCGGAATTTATAAAACGAAAAATAAATAACGGCATTTCAGATAAAGGGAGGTTCGGACAATGAAAACGAGTTTTGCCGAAATGAGCAAATTTAAGTATCCGTTTTACATTATGTTTCATCCGTTTGACGGTTTTGCGGAGCTTAAATACAACAAAAAAGGCTCTGTGCTGTACGCAGCCGTATTGTTGTTTTTATGGTACGTTATCGAGATAATGAACAGGTCGAGTCTTGATTTTGCGTTTAATTCCAACAGACCGGGAAAGCTTGATATAAGAATGGTATTTTTAATGACGATAGCCGTGTTTTTACTTACCGTCATATCAAATTGGTGCTTCTCGACATTTATGGACGGAAAAGGTACGCTTGCGAATATATTCACCGCCGGCGCATATTGCCTTATCCCTATGATGGGCACGATGCTGATATGCATAATACTCAGCAAGGCGCTTGTAACGGATGAGGCGGCTTATATTAACGCGATAGCCTTAATCGGAAAGCTGTGGACGGGGTATATGATAATTGCCGCGATAACCGAAATTCATGATTTTAATTTCGGACAGACGGTCGCTATGATATGTCTTACCGTTCTCGGACTGCTTATTATGCTTTTTCTGGGATTTCTTGTATACAGTCTTGTACAGCAGGTAATTATGTTCGCGGTAAATATCACTTATGAGATCATATACCGTATAACAATGAGTTAGGAGGACTGCGGAAATGGAATTTAAAAGAAAAGCTTCGGCGATAATTGCGGCGGTCTTGGCGGCGAATATGTGTCTTACCGGAGTATTCGCGGAGCCGGAAACAGAGGTTGACAAGGGTGCGGAATTATCCGGGATAAATACGGCGGCAATGTCGCCTGCGGGAGTTGTTTTTCCTGTCCCGGACTCGTTTTCAAAGGTTTCGGAGAATGACAAATATATTTTATACGCCGATTACAATACAGGAGAAATCGCGGTAAATGTAAAGGAATCCGGTTATAACTGGTTTTCAAATCCCCGGGACAGAGATGAGGACGTAATATCCGGCGGTGAGATAAAAATGCGTCTGTCATCACAGCTGGTCGTGTATTACACTCAAGGATACTCTTCTTCCGTCGTAACGAGTCAGTCCGATTGCGTAAACCGAAAAAAGCTGAAATATGAAAAGGTCGATGACGGGATAAAATTCATATATGAGTTTGCGACCGCGGGATATACCGTACCGGTCAAATATACGCTCAACGAAAACGGCTTGAAGGCGGAATTGCTTATAACGGAGATCACTCCCGAGGTCGTTACGCGTCAGGAAACGGTGAACGGTTCAAAGGATAAGATGGACGTTGACTATAATATCACCAAGATAGATTTTCTTCCGTTTTTCGGAGCGGCGGGAATGAACGAGACCGGATATATGCTTATACCCGAGGGTTCGGGAGGCGTGATAAATCTCAATAACGGAAAGGTGAATTCGATAGCGTACAGCGCGCCCGTATACGGACAGTATAAGGATATCGAAAGTATGTCGGATCTTTCAAACAATCTCGTGCGTATGCCCGTATACGGTATGAAACGCGGAGACAACGCGTTCTTTACGATAATTGAGGAGAATGAAAGCATAAGCATAATAAATGCGGCGGTAGCGGGAAGCACAACGGCATTCAATACCGTTTATCCGACGGTACAGGATAAAATCATCGATTTTTCGGTCGGTGAAAACAGAACTCAGCCGCTGTCGGAGTCGCTTGCGGACGGAAATGATTTCTCGATGCAGTATTATTTCCTTTCGGACGACAAGGCGAATTATTCGGCAATGGCGGAGGTATACAGAAATTATCTCATCGATAACAAGGGCTTTGAGAAAAAGGAGTCGGCGGACAGAAATCCTCTGTATATAGAAACATATTCGGGAGTCGAGAGAAAAACGAGTATATTCGGTATTGTAAGGCGTGTTTTTGAGCCGCTTACCACATTTTCGGATACGGAGAAAATGATAGAAAGGTACAACGGCGAGGGGATAACCGACATTGCCGTGAAATACAACGGCTGGACAAAAAGCTCAAAACGCAAAAAGGTCAAAACATCTCCGGATTTTGAAAAGAGCATAGGCGGAAAAAGCGGATTTATGAAATTGATTCGGAACACGCAAAACACCGGCGCGTCGATATATCCGTCGATAAATTTTGCCGAATATTCAAAGAGCGGTTCGGGATTTTCGCCGGTGTTCAATGCCGCGAAAGCGCCGAATCAATCGCCGGCATATCAGAAAAAGTCGTTGGCGCAGGAGAGTATGCTCGGCAGACGCTGGAGCCTGCTTAAACCGGATCAGGTAGAGAGTGTCGCGGATAAATTCGCGTCGAAATACAAAAATCTGGGTATAGATACCGTAGCGGTCGATTATATAGGCGAGATGCTGTATTCCGATAATACAAAGGGAGGAACCAAGCGCGGCAGGACGGTTCATATATGGGAGAATATTCTGTCGGATTACGAATCGGAAATAGGCGGTATTATGATAACAAATGCCAACGCGTATGCAATTCCGAGCGCGGAGATGATTGCGGACGCGCCGGCGAATGAATACGGAAATGAGCTTACGGATGAGAATGTACCGTTTTATCAGATGGTAATACACGGCATGGTTTCGTATTCCGCGCCGTCGATAAATCTTTCCTCCGATTGGGAAAATTCGGTGCTTAAAGCGGTCGAAACGGGTTCGGGACTCAAATATACTCTCATGAGCCGCAATACCGATATTTTAAAGGATAAGACTTGCAAAGTAATTTTAACTCCGCACACAAA
>JAFLUR010000194.1 GCA_022508725.1 Oscillospiraceae bacterium | reverse complement strand
AACAGATGATTCCGATAAATACAGTAAAAATTCACGGTACGGTCGCTGCAAGCTTGAAACATATTTCGGCGACAAAGCGGAGGCGGAGGAATATTACGCAATTCTTGACAGCATACGAAAGAGTATTAAGGGAAAGAGAAAAGAATTTTCGCCGTGCGTTTTTCCGTGGCATACGGCTAAGCTTGAAAAGAACGATATTGTGTACAGAATGGCATATATCGCAAGAGTGCTTGACGATAATGACAAGATCGACGAGGTATGCGGATTTTTGGGCGAAACGGAGGCTTACATACGCGCAAGTATTATTGCGCTTCTTTTGAACGACCCGAAAACGAAGATACAAAAGGAAGCTCTTACGGCGGCTTTGTGCGACAAAGGCGAATACGGGCGCAAATATGCCTTTGATATTATCAAAAGAGTAAAGCTTTCTCCCGAAAATTATCTGCAAATGGAAGGTATGCTCAGATACAAGGCGGCGGATGCGAGGGCAAATATTATTTCGTTGCTCTGCGGCAGGGCGGATGAGGAGCTGTACGGCTCGTTTTCAAGGCTTATTGCCGACAAAAAGGAGGAAAAGCGCGTTGCGGCTCTCGATATTGCGCTCAGACTTTCAAAGGACGAGGAACGCAGGGAGCTTTTTGAAAAATGCCTTCCGCTTGTTTCGGCTGTTGAAAATCCGACCACCAAGGAAAAAATACTTATCGATAATATCACAAAGGGCGAAAAATCGCAAAGCTCCGAGTCGCTTTTTACCGATGAGGACGCGTATAATCCTGAGCTTCCCGACAATGAATACAGCGTCCGGTGCGCCGAGCTGTTTATGAAATATTTCCCGGATTCCGCGGTGGGGGCGGCGCTTATTCCTAAAAAATATAATTCCATGGCTTCAAAGATCAAAAAAGCGGCGGCGGAATTTTCCGGAGACTGCAAGGCGTTCAAACAGGCGGAGGAGGACCTTTTAAGCCTTGACGAATGTATAAAGGAGCACAGAGGACGGGAATTTGTATCGTATGACGGCGAGGTCCGCACCGTTGACTGTTATGATGTATATTTCAGAATCCGTGATGAAAACGGCAGGTCTTCGGTTCCGTTCATTGAGGATTGGATAAAGTGGAGCAGCGAGCGGGGCGTTGATATTATAAGGCTTACGAGAATGAAGATTGCATGGACGGGATTCAGGGTGATAAACGAATTTTCAAAAGCTGCCGAAAAGTATGTTCGCGCACTTTTCGGAAACGGTTTTGAGAAATATATCCGCCTTGATTACGAGTCGCATATAGAGTCGATAATCCGCGAGCTTGAAAAAAGAATCGGCTCTTCCAAGCTTGTAATCGGCACTCACCGAAGTACTGCGTTTGATTCACCTACAGAATACAACCGTTGGGTGGCGTTTGATTCGACGATAACCGGCGACCGCCGCCGGCTGGCGTTTGCCGCGGTAATGTGGTCTATGAAAGCGGTTCCGGACGAGGATGCGGTTATCGCATACAAATACCGCTACAACATATCAACCGAACACGAATACGTCTCCCGGCTTTTCGAGCATCCCAAAATTGCGGAAATTTCGCGCTATATAAATTCCGACGGCGAGCACGGAGAGTATCATTTTGCGCTCAGCTTCCTTGCCGTGCGTCGCGATGGGATGCTGATTGAAAAGGTAAAAACGGATAACGTTCGCGATATGATACAATTCAACAACTATTCTTACGAACGCGGCAGTATGACCTCATTTGAAACTCCCGATGTTCTTGCTTTCGTAAAAAATGCGTATCTCGGAAAAATACCCGAAAAGACCGTTTATTGGAAAATTTTCCGGACAAATGTTCTGAATAGGGCAATGAATGTTCTTTCCAATATTACCGCGACTTATAAGGAACGGGACAGGCAGGTATACAGAGGACGGGGTTACAACTGTTGGCAGCTTGGACGCGCAAAATACGATGTGACTCATTATCTCGGAAGAAAGGACGATGATACCGGTGAGCCTTTTAACGAGGAAGAGATAAAACGGCTTGAATATGCCGCGAATATTTACGAAAAGAGTCTCGGAGTCGTGCTTGACGCAGAGCTTAACCGCGGGGACAGCGAAACTCCGTATTCCGGCGCCGTACGCTCGGTAAACAGAATTTACGGCGTGAAAAATTTTGCCGCAATCCTATCGGCGCTCGGCAAGGATGTTCTGAAACGTTCAATGTACTCCGACAGTAAGAGCAAAAAAGGATCATTAAGTCATTTGCTGAGCGTGTGTATTCCCGACGAGAAGGACAATGCGGAAGCTTTGCGCGATCTTTTAAAGGATACCGACATTACCGAAAAAAGGCTTATCGAAGCGGCCTTGTATTCTCCGGAATGGCTGGATATCGTGGGCGAATATCTCGGATGGGAGGGATTTACCTCCGCCTGCTATTATTTCATGGCGCACATGAATGAGGTCTTTGATGACAAGCGCATTGCGATGATTGCGAAATACACCCCTCTTTCCGACGATGAATTGAATCTCGGTGCGTTCGATATCGATTGGTTTAGGTCGGCTTATGAGGCTATGGGTGAAAAGCGGTTCGATATGATATATGACGCGGCAAAATATATTTCAAGCGGCGCAAAGCATTCGCGCGCAAGGAAATACGCGGATGCTGCTTTGGGAAAGCTTGACGCTGTCGAAACGGTTAAAATCATTGCGGACAAGCGGAACAAGGACTTGCTTATGGCATATGCGCTTATTCCGCTGAGCGGCGAGGATGATATTTGCGAAAGATATCTTTATTTGCGGAAATTTTTGAAGGAGAGCAAAAAATTCGGTTCACAGCGCAGCGCCGCCGAGAAAAAAGCGACGGAGACCGCAATGCGAAATCTTGCCCTGAATGCCGGATATGCGGACATTACCCGTCTTACGCTCAGAATGGAAACAAAGCTTGCGGATGACGCAAAAGAGCTTTTTGAGAATAAGGAGATCGACGGCGTAACGGTAAGACTTACGGTCGATGAGAACGGAAAAGCGGATATAATATGCGAAAAGGACGGAAAAAGGCTCAAATCGCTTCCCGCAAGGATCAAAAAGAACGAATATATCTTAAAACTTACCGAAACAAAGAAAAAGCTTGTCGAGCAGTATCGCCGCACAAAGCAGATGTTTGAGCAGGCAATGGAGGACGGTATCGAATTCACGGTGGAAGAGCTTAAAATCCTGCATAATAATCCGGTAGCGTATCCCATTATAAAAAATCTTGTATTTGAAATAAACGGAGGCTTGGGATTTATAAGCGGCAATAATTTGGCGGATTATGCAGGCAACACGTTGACGGTTTCGGATAAGGATATTGCGGTAACGGCTCATTCGCATACCCTTTACAAAGCCGGGCATTGGGCGGAATATCAGAAATATCTTTTTGAAAATAAAATCGTTCAGCCGTTTAAACAGGTATTCAGAGAGTTGTATGTAAAGACCGACGATGAAGCGGAAATGGCACATTCGCTCAGGTATGCGGGACATCAGATACAAGCGGCAAAGACCGTCGCCTGCCTTAAAGGGCGCCGTTGGGTGGCGGATGTGGAAAACGGTCTGCAAAAGGTGTATTACAAAGAGAATATCGTTGCTCAGATTTTCGCCGCGGCGGATTGGTTCTCGCCCGCGGACATAGAAGCGCCAACGCTTGAATGGGTACGGTTTTCCGACAGAAAAACGGGCGAACCGATAGTAATCAAAGAAATTCCCGACATAATTTTTTCCGAGGTAATGCGTGACGTCGATCTTGCGGTAAGCGTTGCCCATGCGGGAGGAGTCGATCCGGAAACAAGCCGGTCCACCGTTGAAATGCGTGCCGCGCTGCTTGAATTTACGCTGCCTATGTTCAAGCTGAAAAATGTGGAGATCGACAAACATCACGCTTATATAGACGGTAAGCTTGCAAGCTATACGGTTCATCTCGGCAGCGGGGTCATTCATAAACAAGGCGGTTCAATGATAGCGATACTGCCCGTACATTCTCAGCACAGGGGAAAGCTGTTCCTGCCGTTTGCGGACGACGATCCCAAAACGGCGGAAATTTTGACAAAGGTGCTTATGCTTGCGGAGGACGGTAAGATCAAGGATCCCTCAATTTTGGATCAGATCAAAAGATAATAAATTTTTGTTGCATGGGACGTATCCTTGTTATTGTTTCCCCAATTAAGGAAACACTGAATAAATCCCGATATCAAAAAATAATTTGGCAACGCGGCGAAAAAACAGTGTGTTCGGGGGAGCAATAATATTACAAGACGGAGATAATTGTATGAAACGAAAGTATATATGCATAAACAGTCTGCCTGTAGTTATTTGGCTGCTGCTGTTTCTGTGCGGTTTGATTTTGAAAGACTTTGAGGTCGGTGATTATGCAGGTAATTTCATCGGTATGACATATATTTTTATGATATTTGCGGTGCCGCTGTTTTATGCTGTGTATAACTTTTGTGCGGCACATGAAATAAATATGATGTTAAAATTATATGCTGTTTCATTGCTCGGTCAATCGATAGGCTTGGTTTCGAACGGAATTTTATATTATTGCTTTATTTCATCCGATCCCGAAACATTTTTGATTGTACGGTTGTATTTGTTGATAACGCTTATATTTACCGCAGCGATTGATCTTGCGGCAATA
>JAFLUR010000193.1 GCA_022508725.1 Oscillospiraceae bacterium | reverse complement strand
AGATTCCATCTATTACTTTTCATACTGTAATTCCCTCCTCCAAATTCCGATTTATCCGAGTAATCATTATATCATGGTTATTTTGTCGATAGAAACGCCATAGCGCTTTTGACTGCAAATCAAAAATGCTATGGCTGAAACTTCTTTCCGAACCCCCTGCAAAGACGGTCCGATATATTTTGATTATTCCACTTTAAGAAAATCACTTACGATCTGCTGCATTTGATCCTTATCGCATACGGTATCGAACAGAACAGCCTTTCCTTTAAGCTCGGCAAGCGAAGCCGGTATTGTCATACCGCTTTGCGCGGAAAGCTCTTTAAGCAGAGTAAATTCATCCTTGCCGACAACCGCATTGTGACCGTTGAGTGCAATAAGAACACTCTGATTGAATTTAAACGGACTTGCCGTTGAGGCAATAACGGTTTTTGTTGTATCTTTCGTTTGGGCAGCATATTTATCATAGACGCTCTTTGCGACTGCGGTATGAGTGTCGATAACATAAGAATATTCGCCGAAGCATTTTTTGATGGAAGCCATGGTTTCCTCGTCATCGCTGCAGCCTGCCCAAAAGAATTCTTTTATTTTTGATTTCATGTCATCGTTTACTTCATATTTTCCGTTTTCCGCAAGATCTGACATAAAGCCGGAAATAAGCTTGTCATCATTGCCGGAAATATCATACAAAAATCTTTCAAGATTACTGGATATAAGAATATCCATAGACGGGGAAACGGTGGTATGAAAATCACGGTTTTTGTCATAAACTCCCGTATTGATAAAATCGGTCAATATGTTGTTGGAATTTGACGCGCATATCAGCTTTGATATGGGAAGTCCCATCTTTTTCGCATAATATGCCGCAAGAATATTGCCGAAATTTCCCGTGGGAACAACGATATTTATCTTATTGCCGTTTTGTATTTCTCCGACTTTCAAAAGGTCTGCATAAGCGGAAAAATAATATACGATCTGAGGAACAAGACGACCCCAGTTTATGGAATTCGCTGAGGACAGCTTAAAATGATTATTGCTTAAAAGCTCACCGTAACCGTTGTCGGTGAATATTTTCTTGACGCCGTTCTGAGCGTCGTCGAAATTCCCCGAAACAGCCGCGACCGCAACGTTATCGCCCTCTTGTGTAATCATTTGCAGCTTTTGGATCTCACTTACGCCTTTGTTGGGATAAAATACGACAATCCTTGTGCCGGGAACATTTTTAAAGCCCTCAAGAGCTGCCTTTCCCGTATCGCCGGAGGTGGCTACGAGTATAACCACTTCTTTATCCTCGTTGTTTTTCTTCATTGATGTTGTTAAAAGATGCGGCAGTATCTGAAGAGCCATATCCTTAAATGCACATGTGGGACCGTGCCAAAGCTCAAGAAAATATGTAGTATCATTGAGCTTATATACGGGAGCGACATTTTCCGTTTCAAATTTTTCCTTTGTGTAAGCTTTGTTTATACAATCGAAAAGCTCGTTTTCCGTAAAATCATCCAAAAATTTGCTTAGTATGAAATAAGCGCGCTCATTATAGCTTTTATCTTTAAGAAGCTCTGTATCCTCGCCGTCAACAGATGGGAATGATTCGGGTACAAAAAGACCGCCTTCTGCCGAAAGGCCTTTTTGTATGGCTTCTGCCGAGCTTACGGATATACACTTATTTCTTGTGCTTTGATAATGCATTAATATACATTCCTTTCAAAAACCTGTCCGACCGTACGGACATCCGGTATTATAAATATTTCTTTGTGAAATCCGGCGCGTCGCTTTCCGACATGCTCAGACACAAAACAATAGAAACATTATTTTGAGCGGCAACCTTTTCAAGTCTTTCAAGGAAAGTGTAAAGACCCGTTGTCAAGTCGTCTACGGCGATTTTAAACACACTGTCCACATATATATTCGTTATATCGTAATTACTGCTGATAACGCCGCAGATAAGACCGAAAAATTCATTATAGGTTCTGATTTTAAATTCGGACGTGTCGATCATACGGATCGTATTTTTGATATCGATATTGTATCTTGATGTGTTTGAGCTTATAAATACAACATTTCCGTTTGACAGTTCCGCTGATTTATTTACGCTTTCGATAATGGTTTTTGTTTTTCCTGTTCCTTTTTTGCCGATAAGAAGTTTAACTTTGGTAGCCATTGTGAGCTTCCTCCTTTTTTGTATTAAGTATATTGTTAAACGGTCGTTTTTCGGACCGTTGTCACAATTATTTTAATCTTGCCTCAAGAGCCGATTTCTGATCTTCGTAGCCCGGTTTTCCGAGAAGAGCGAACATATTTTTCTTATATGCCTCAACGCCCGGCTGGTCGAACGGATTTACTCCGAGAAGATAACCGCTTATGCCGCAGGCTTTTTCAAAGAAATAAACAAGCTGACCGAATGTGTATGCGTCAAGACGCTTGATTCTGACAATGAGATTCGGTACTCCGCCGTCGGTGTGAGCAAGAGCCGTACCCGCGGCCGCCTTTGAATTCACAAAATCAATGGTTTTTTCCGCGAGGAAATTAAGACCGTCGATATTATCCTCTGTAGCTTTGATGACTATATCTTTTCTCGGTTCTTCCACGAGTATTGCCGTTTCAAACAAAAATCTCATGCCGTCCTGGATATATTGCCCCATTGAGTGGAGATCGCTCGAAAAATCGGCGGCTGCGGGGAAGATACCCTTGTTGTCCTTGCCTTCGCTTTCGCCGAAAAGCTGTTTCCACCACTCGCCGAAATAGTGTATTGCGGGTTCGTAATTTACCATCATTTCAACATTTTTGCCTTTTTTATAAAGAGCGTTTCTCACAGCCGCATACTGATAGCACCCGTTATCCGAAAGCTTCGGTGTGGCGTATTCCGCATAAGCGTCGGCGGCTCCCGCCATCATATCATCGATGTCGATACCCGCGACTGCGATGGGAAGAAGTCCCACCGCGGTAAGAACGCTGTAGCGTCCGCCTATATCATCGCTGATAACAAAGGTTTCATAGCCTTCTTCATCCGCAAGAGTTTTGAGAGCGCCGCGCGCCTTGTCGGTAGTGGCGAAAATTCTTTCTTTCGCGCCGTCCTTGCCGTATTTTTTCTCCAAAAGCTCCTTAAAGATTCTGAATGCGATGGCAGGCTCGGTCGTTGTGCCGGATTTCGATATGACGTTTACCGAAATATCCTTGCCCTCGATCGTTTCAAGCAGATCCGCCATATAGGTCGAGCTTATGTTGTTTCCCGCGAAGAAAACGGCGGGAGATTTTCTTTTATCCTTATCGAGCGCATTGTAGAACGAATGGCTGAGCATTTCGATAGCCGCTCTTGCGCCGAGATAGGAGCCGCCTATTCCGATAACGATAAGAGCGTCGGAATTCGAGCGGATCTTTTCCGCCGCTTTTTTAATCCTTGCAAATTCTTCTTTATCATAATCGTTGGGAAGATTTACCCAACCGAGAAAATCGTTGCCCGCGCCTGTTTTATTGTGGAGCATATCGTGAGCCGACCGGATATATTCCCGCATATAATCCAGCTCGTACTGCTTTATAAACGGCAGAGCCTTTGAATAATCGAATTTTATATTACTCATTACAAAACAATCCTTTCTTATAAACTCCGAAACCGCCCGTTTTGTCAAAGCGGTTTCGAGGAGCGATATACACGCATACTACATCTATTGTAATACATTTACCGGAATAAATCAAGAGTTAAATTGAAAATTTAGCTAAAAATTTATCCGGACCCGTATATATTGCCGAAAAATCCTCGTTTTGCATATGATTTTCAAAGGATTTCCGTGTTCAGCATTTGCTCAGTTTTGCGCTCACGCTTTCTTCGCCTACCGAAAGATTTATTTTTACGGGACGGTCGCAGGTGTTTTTGAATTTAAAATCCAGACTGCCGTAATTTACGGTACTGTCCTTTCCGCCCGGAGAATATGCGACCTCTTTGTCATGCTTGTGCCGTTCGACGATCTCGAGCCCGCAGTCCTCCACCGCGAGATACAGTGTGGTGCTTATCTGACACACTCCTCCGCCCACACCTTTTTTATGCTTGCCGTGGTACAGTATCGGGGCGGATTTGTAGCCCTTCTCTGCCGTGCGCTTGCCGACGGTGTCGTTAAAAGAAAATATCTCGCCGGGAGCAAGAACGGTTTCGTTTATTGTATCGGCGGCGATTTTCATATTGTTCACCCGGTTTGAGCTGTCATCATATATGGGTGTGCTTGCTTCGCTTATAATTTCAGGCTCCGGCGCGGGCTGTTCGGCTTCGGGAGCGGCGGGCGGAACGACCTCGGTGATAGGAGAGGACGGAACCGAGCGGTTTTGCGGGGTATCGCCCTGAGAGTCGGGGTCGGGATTTTGCGGCTCCGGGCTTTTGTTTCGCGTCTCGGGAGGCGCCGATGCATCGGGCATGGTCGATGAACATGATGAAAGTATTGATATTAAAAGCATAAAAACAATAAAAAATCTCATAACAATCATTCTCCTTGATATCGATAAATATTTTTCTTCCCCAATAATAAATAAGAGTCTTTTTATACATGGAGTCTTCGGGTATATTTTTTGCCGCATCAAAAAAAATAATACTTAAAAATCAATAGCGCTATTGACAAAATAGCATAAAAATGTGATAATAATGTATGTGATAAAATTAAGAGCCTGTTTAGTATTCCTCCAATCGTTGGATTTTTGAGTGGATTTTTCT
>JAFLUR010000192.1 GCA_022508725.1 Oscillospiraceae bacterium | reverse complement strand
CGTATATTTTTTCGTAAATTATTTTTTGATTACCTTTAAACCGGTGTTTCCTTTATTTATTAAGTGCTTCCCTTATAATTTCGCTTCTTTTTCTGTCGCGCTCGGCAGGCGATATATTTCCGGCGGAGCTCATAATAAATCCGGGTTCGGTTATGACCGACAACTCCGCCGTATTTATACCGCTTACATTTATTATGCCCATATCTATGCCGAGTTTAACATCGGAAAGCAATTTTTTTGCCTCGTCCGAGGATATGCTCCGCGCATATTTCAATATACCGTAGGAACGCCATACGACATCATCGAGAGAATTCGGCATTTCCTTTCCGATATACTCTCTCGCCGCCTTTTCCTTGTCTATTATCTGATTTACAATGGAACCGAGCTTTCCGCATATTTCGGTTTCACCCGCCCCGAGAGTGACTCTGTTCGAGAACTGATACAAAGCGCCCGCTCCCTTTGAGCCCTCGCCGTAAAGTCCTCTTACGGTAATTCCGAGCTGATTTGCCGAATTTATTATACTGTCTATCCTTCCCGTCATAACAAGCGCGGGCAGATGGAGCATTACCGACGCCCGCATTCCCGTGCCCGTATTGGTCGGACATGATGTCAGATAGCCGAATTCCTCATCATAAGCATATCCCAGACTCTCGTTTATAACATCATCGACCTTATCGGCTATGCCGTATGCCTCGTCAAGACAAAGACCGCTCTTTATTATCTGTATTCTTATGTGGTCCTCCTCCATTATCATAATGCTTATATTTTCATCCTTATCCGTTATGACTCCGCCGTTTCGGGATGCCGCCATTTCACGGCTTATAAGATGCTTTTCGCAAAGGATAAGCTTTTCGTTTTCGGAAATCTCATTCATTCCGATATATGAGAAATTCTTCGCCAAAGCGCTGTTTCCGTTCATGACCGCATTTTTTATCTTTTCGGTCAGCTCTCTTTTTTCATTATCGTCAAGCTTTTGCGGAAAGGGCGTGTTTCTTATATTTCTCGCAAGACGTATTCTCGTGCTCTGCGCCGTTCCGGAATTGTTTTCTTTATACCAAAGCATAATTCTTTCCTCCTCGCTTTATTATCGATTATCGCTTTCAATGGATTTTATCTCTTTATGAAGCTTTGCCGCCTTTTCGTAATCCTCATCGCGAACCGCTTTGGCAAGCTGTTTTTTCAAATCCTCGTAATACCTTTTTTTCTTTATCTCCCCCGCACTTTCCGCCGGAATTTTTCCTCTGTGCGTGCTGTTGGAATGTATCTGCCTCAAAAGAACTCTCAATTCGTCCCTGAAAGTATCATAGCATCCGTCGCAGCCGAGCTTTCCGCTCTTTTCAAATTCAAAATAGCTTTTTCCGCATACCGGGCATCTTTTCGCGCTGCCGTAATAATTTTTGCCGATAGTCCCCATATTGAAGAGGTCGTCAAAATCATTGAAAATATTAAAAAAGCTGTCATACATAACAATCATCCTTTCTTTATGATTTTACTCTTGTATTGCCGTTATCATATTTTTAAGAACCGACGCTCTTAAATGATCTTTTTGTGCGCCGTGAAGCGAGCGTTCCGAAACAGCCGCAAGAAAAAGCCGCATTTCTCTTTCGGTAATTCTGCCCGTATCGGCAAGATATTTGATTATCGCCTCCGCCCTGCCGCAGTCCGTCTCCTCGCCCACATTATTAAGTATTTGAATTACATCATCTCCCGGAGCTATACGTCTTATTCTTATATATCCGCCTCCTCCGCGTCTGCTTTCCACCGCAAAGCCGCGTTCGGGACTGAATCTCGTTTCTATGACATAATTGATATTTGACGGAACGCACCGGAAAATATCCGCAATTTCGCGTCTGTTGAGCTCGAGCCAGCTTTCCTCATCCTTCAAAAGCTCCAGAATGAACTTTTCTATACTGTCGCTTATCCTCATATTATCACCCTTTTCTATACTGTAATATTATATCTTTATCGGCATATATTTATTATATATTCCGTATAATTCAATTTGATTTTTGTTTGATCATCTATCCCGACTCATTTTTGACTTTGACTATCTTTGACCTTAACTGTATTGTAACACTCTTTTCCGTCTTTGTCAAGTGTTTTTTTATATTTTTTTGTATTTTTTTATAAATCCGTTGATCCCCTGTTAAAGAAACACCGGTTTAACGGTAATTTTAATTTACGAAAAAATATATGCCGGTTCTTTAGCGCAAGCACACACGCGTTCGCACCGGTTTTCGCCCGGTTGCATCGAAAGAAAATACAAACGGGGAATTGTTTAATATGTACAAATTTATATTATATATTAGTATAATATGACGAATAATATTTTGTTTAAAACATTATTTTTTGTGGTAAATATATATTAATGTACCAACAAAACCTTACCGTCGATACTTGTCAAAAATGAGATTGCCCGGCGTTGTCAGACCTTGAAATACGGCAAATATTCCCGAGGTTTACCGCCTTGATAAATTCCGGTTTTGACTTCTCTTTCGGCAATGTTTCATTGGCACATCAACAGTATGACCGGTTTTTTATTAAAATCGACCGAAAACGAAAAAAGGATGCTGAGCATTCGTTACAAGGAGGACGAATATATATGGAAAACATCAGAAATATTGCCGTTATCGGACATGGGAAGTGCGGAAAAACAACTCTTACCGAAGCAATGCTTTTTAATGCCGGAGAAATAAAGCGTTTCGGTTCCGTAGCGGAAGGTACCACCACATCGGATTATGACGTTGAGGAGATAAAGCGCAAGTTCTCAATAAGCACGGCAATAGCTCCGGTTAACTGGAAAGACATGAAGTATAATATCATGGATACGCCGGGATACTTTGATTTTGCCGGTGATGTTAAAGCCGGCGTAAGAGCTGCCGATTCGGCTCTTATAGTTTTGAGCGGCAGAAGCGGCGTATCGGTAGGCACCGAGCAGGTGTACAGCTACGCAAAGACAAAAGATATCCCCATAATGTTTTTTGTCAACAAGATAGATGATAAGCGCGCAAGCTATGAAAAGACGCTCGAAGAAATGAAAGAGGTATTCGGTAAAGCGGTTACACCGTTCGTATATCCGATCAGAGAGGGCGATGAATTCAAAGGCTTTGTAGATATAGTAGATATGACGGCCCGCCGTTATGAGGGCAAGGACAGAGTGGATATTCCGGTTCCGGACGGTATGGCAGAGATTATTGCGCCGTTGCGTGAAATGATAATGGAGGCTATTGCAAGCACCGATGAAAAGCTTATGGTTAAGTATTTCAACGAAGAGGAATTTACGTTTGACGAGATAAAGCAGGCTATAAGAAAAGGTGTTAAGGACGGAAGCATTTATCCCGTATATTGCGGCAGCGGACAGGATAATATAGGTGTTCGCAGTCTTATGGACGGCATAGGTAAATATCTGCCCGCTCCGTCGGAAATCAAAGAGACGGCAAGAAAGAGCGATACCGCAGAGCCTGTGGAAATCGTTCAGTCCGAAACGGAAACATCGACAGCCATAGTATTTAAAACGATTGCCGACCCGTATGTCGGAAAGATGTCAATATTCAGAGTATATTCCGGTGAGATCAAGTCTGACAGCACATATTTCAATCCCAACAGAGGCGAGAATGAGAGAATAGGTAAGGTATATACACTTTGCGGTAAAAAGCAGACCGAAGTAAAGTCAGTCAAAGCCGGTGATATAGGCTGTGTTATCAAGCTTGAACATACAAAGACAGGAGATACCCTTTGCGACAAGGGCAAGGCTTCCATTCTTACGGGTATTGAGTTTGCTGCCCCTGTGCTTTCAATGGCTGTAAAGCCGGCAGCAAAGGGAGATGAAGAAAAGATTGTAAGCGGTCTTACAAAGCTTATGGACGAAGATCTTACATTCACACTTACAAACAATGCCGAAACAAAGCAGACACTTATAAACGGTCAGGGTGAGCAGCATATTGCCGTTATAATAAGTAAGCTCAAGAGTAAATACGGCGTAAATGTTATTCTTGAAGAACCTGTGACACCGTACCGCGAAACCATTACAAAAACAGCCGTTGTTGAGGGTAAGCATAAAAAGCAGTCAGGCGGTCACGGACAGTACGGTCATGTAAAAATCGAGTTTTCACCCGGTCTTACGGAGGAGCTTATGTTCGAGGAGAAGGTGTTTGGCGGAAGCGTACCGAAAAACTACTTCCCCGCTATAGAAAAAGGCTTGCAGGACAGCTGCCGCAAAGGAGTGCTTGCAGGTTATCCCGTAGTTAATCTTAAGGCTACTTTGCTTGACGGTTCATATCATCCGGTAGACTCGTCCGAAATGGCATTCAAGACAGCTGCGTCAATAGCTTATAAGGAAGGTCTTAAGCAGGCAGGTCCGGTTATTCTTGAGCCTATCGGATATCTTAAGAGTTATGTTCCGGAAAATATAATGGGCGATATAATAGGTGACATAAACAAGCGCCGCGGAAGAATTATGGGAATGGGTGAAAGTGACAAACCGGGACTTAATCTTGTTGAAGCGGAGGTACCTATGTCGGAGATGCATAAGTATGCTACGGACTTAAGAGCCATGAGCGGCGGACGCGGCAGTTTCACATTTGAGTTTATCAGATATGAACAAGCTCCCATGGATGTTGCGAATAAGATAATCGCATCGTCTCACTGATATGCTGTTGCTCCCCCTGTTACATCAACGATTTGTTTTATTGCCGGAATAAAAGTATGTGCAGACGGTGGGATAAGGAGATACGGAATATTCCGAAAATTATAATA
>JAFLUR010000191.1 GCA_022508725.1 Oscillospiraceae bacterium | reverse complement strand
GGCGGTTCTCTTTCGGGAGGTACGGCGGCAAAAAGCAGCGGATTTTTATCGCGCGCAAATGATATAAAGATGCTTAAAGAAGAGCTTTCGGAGCTTTACGAAAGGCTGCGGGTTCTGAAAGATGAAAAAGAAAAGGCGGAATCGGAAAGAGGAAATCTTGAAGATCAGAAACAGATATATGCGCCTATGGTTCGTGAATATGAAGATGAATTGCTTAGGCTTAAAAGTGCGGCGGAGCATCTGAGCGAAAGTATAAGCAGCGGAGCAAGCTCTAAGGAATCGCTTGAAAAGGAGCTTGCGGAACTGAATACACAGATCGAGGATACGAACGAACAGTTGGGAATACTCATAAATGAGGCGTCCTCAAAGGAGCATAATGCCGGTGTTTTGGAAGAACGTGTAAAAGAGCTTGAAGAGGAAGTCAGGGAGACAGATGCCCGAAAAGCGGAACTCAGCGAGGAAAACACGAAAATTTTAATGGAAATTCATTCCGCCGAAAAGGATATTGCGGTTTACAGGGAGAATATATCCTCATATGAAAGGGAAATAATATCTTGTGAAGAAAATTTGAGGAGATATGACGAGGAAACCGAAAGCATAAAGATAAAAAACAAGAAATCGGAGGAGGAAATTCGGCGCCTGAGAGAGCATATTGATGAACTTTCGGAGGAGTATGAAAACATACAGGCAAGAATAGACGGAATTTCCGAGAAAAAACAATATATAACGAACAAAATGCAGGAGATACAAAATTCAAACAAGGAGCTTACCGAGCAGCTCATGCTTTTAAGTGAACAATTGACAAAGCTTGAAGCGCGCAGGGAAAAGCTGCTTACCGAACAAGAACGTATCATAAGCAGGCTGTGGGATCAATACGAGCTTACAATGACAGATGCGGAAAAGCTTGCAGAGCCGGTTGAAGATGAAGCGGAGGCGAGAAAGAGGGCGGAATCGATAAGAGCCGGAATGAAGGCTCTCGGAAATCTCAATTTGAACGCGGTAGAGGAGTATATGGCGGTAAAAGAAAGATATGAATTTTTATCGGGGCAAAAAGCGGATCTGGAAAGCTCAAAGGAGAATCTTATCGGCATGATACGGGAGGTTTATTCTCTTATGAGTGATTGTTTTGCGAGTCGGTTTAAATCTATCAATGAGAGCTTTTCGGAGGTATTTGCCGAGCTTTTCGGAGGCGGAGTGGGCAGATTGTATCTGAGCGATCCGAATGATGTGCTTGAAAGCGGAATAGAGATAGAGGCTCAGCTGCCGGGAAAGGGGCTGAAAAATATTACATTATATTCGGGCGGTGAGCGTTCGCTTATAGCCATAGCTCTTTTATTCGCCATACTGAAAGTAAAGCCGACGCCGTTTTGCATATTGGATGAGATAGATGCGGCGCTTGATGATGTAAATGTTTCACGCTTTGCCACATATCTGAAAAATTATGCGTCGGTGCAGTTTATAATTATAACTCACAGAAGAGGAACGATGGAAGCCGCGGATGTGCTTTACGGTGTCACCATGCAGGAAAAGGGTGTAAGTAAGCTGTTATCGCTTATGATAGATGATGTTGATGAAAGACCGGCAAATTGGCCGGTAAATTAAGATGGTAGATCGGGAGGTTTTTTTATGGGATTTTTTGATAAATTAAAGCAGGGTCTTACAAAAACAAAGGAAGCGCTGTCAACTCAGGTAAATCAGGTTTTCAAAGCATTCGTTAAGGTTGATGAAGAGCTGTTTGAGGAGCTTGAAGAGGCTCTTATAATGGCGGATATAGGCGTGGAAACCTCCGGGTATATCATAGAGGAGCTGCGCGACCGGGTCAAGACAAAGCATATAAAGGACGGAAACGAAGTAAAGGTTGAATTAAAGGAGGTCATTTCCGATATTTTGCTTGAACACAGCTCGGAGATGAAGCTTGATACAACACCGTCGATAATCCTTGTTATAGGTGTAAACGGAGTGGGCAAGACCACAAGTATAGGAAAGATGGCATCTTACTACAAATCACAAGGCAAAAAGGTGCTTTTGGCTGCTGCCGATACATTCCGTGCGGCGGCGATAGATCAGCTCGATATATGGGCAAAAAGAGCCGGATGTGATATTGTAAAAAAGCAGGAAAACAGCGACCCGGCGTCGGTCGTATTCGATGCTTGCAATGCCGCTAAGGCGAGGGGAGCGGATGTGGTCATATGCGATACGGCGGGCAGACTTCACAACAAGAAAAATCTTATGGCGGAGCTTGCCAAAATATCGAGAGTAATCGAACGTGAGCTTCCGGACTCGGATAAGGAGATATTGCTTGTCCTCGATGCGTCAACGGGTCAGAATGCCGTAAGTCAGGCGTCTTTATTTAAAGAGGCGGCGGATATTACGGGAATTATACTTACCAAACTTGACGGAACGGCAAAGGGCGGAATTGTTATATCAATAAGCAAAAGTTTGCAGATACCGGTAAAATTTGTCGGAGTGGGTGAGGGTACGGACGATTTGCAGGAGTTTGTTCCCCGGGATTTTGCGAGAGCATTGTTTGATGATGAAGAGGAAGATGAAGCGAACGAGGAGAATAACGATTGATGAAAAAACGTATAATGGGTATCGATTACGGTGACAGCAGAGTGGGTGTTGCCGTAAACGATCTGCTGGGATTAACGGCGCAGGGGGTAAAGACTATTCCCAACAGAGGAATAAAAAAGCTTCTTGCGGATATGCAGGCGGTTATAGGCGAGTATAAGCCGGAGAGAATTGTAATAGGTCTGCCAAAGAATATGGACGGGAGCAGCGGTTTTCGTGTTGATGAAACAAAGGAATTTGCAGAGGCGCTTAAAGAGATATACGACGGAGAGATAGTATTTTGGGATGAAAGATTATCCACCGTTGCGGCACATAATATATTAAACGAAACCAACACGCGCGGAAAGAAACGCAGGCAGGTGGTTGACACTGTTGCCGCCGCTGTTATTCTTGACGGATATATGAGAGCGAACGGGAATATTGTTTCCGGTTGATATGTTATATTTATGAGGCGGATTTCCGCAAAAAGGCATGAAAGAGGCGGGAAAAGTGAAAATATCGGGTTATATACATAAGGTGCTTAAAGAAAGAATACCCAAGGGCGGATTTTGTATTGACGCTACCTGCGGAAGGGGCAATGATACGATTTTTCTTGCCGAATGTGTGGGGGAAAACGGAACAGTGACGGCAATAGATATTCAGCAGGAGGCTATAAACAGCACCTGTTCCGTTCTTGAAAAGCATAATATACATAATGTGCGGATTTTTCTTAACAATCACCTGAATATAGATGTCTATGCGGCGGAAAATTCTGCCGATGCTGTTTTGTTCAATCTCGGCTATCTTCCGGGAGGCGATCATTTTATCGCAACATCTCCGCAGTTCACGATACCGGCGATAGAAAAGGGACTCAGAATATTAAAGCCGGGCGGAATTATGAGTTTATGCATATACAGCGGCGCGGACAGCGGTTTTGCCGAAAAAAACGCGCTTATGCGGTATCTTAAAACAATCGATAAAAACAAGTATATGGTATGTGTACACGAATTTTATAATCTTCCCAATAATCCGCCGCTGCCGGTGTTTATAGAAAAGCTGTGATAAATTCTGTTTTGCTTTCTCCGGCGGCGATGATTTCTTCCTCGGTTGTAAATATACCCGTAAATGCGCGGGCAAAAAAGATAAACGGGATCAAAAATACAATGCGGACGCAGTAAGAATTTGTCGATAAACCTTTATATATCGGCATTTCAAATTCAGAGCTTATATCCGATCCCGACCTCACAATAGCTGTGATTTCCGATGTTTATTGTTCTGTTCTTGATAATCTCTCCACCCATTTTTGAATAAAACCTGATTGAAGGGATATTATCTTTCAGACACCATAATATCATTTTAGACTTATGCTTTCTTTTAAAATCATTAATAACAAAGTGAAACAGTCGCGTACCGATACCGTTATATTTTAAATCCGGTTTTACATACAATGCCAACAATTCACAATCTATATCGGAAATATCCGGCGTATATTCGGTGCTGTCAATATAGTTGCAGAAACCTACGACATCGCCGTCCGCTTCTGCGACAATAAAATCTGTTTCCTTATAATGCCGTTTTATTCTTTCCGTCCGCTTCTTTTTGTTCATTGAATTTAAAACGGCATCATCAATTATTCCTTTATACGCTGTTTGCCAACCGGTTATCTGAATATCAACAATACTCTGAATATCGTTCTCCTGAAGCTTTCTGATTATCAGTTTTTCTTTTTCCATAATAATCTCCCTTTCATACGCCGGCAGTCGGACAGATTTTAATTTATTCCGATTTGTTGCCGCGTTAAGGAAACACTGAATAAATCAAGCATCAAAAAATAATTTGGCGCAAGGGGCAAAAAAACAGTGCGTTCGTGAAGCGTTTTACGCGTAGATAAGCGTATATTTTTTTTGTAAATTATTTTTTGATTTCCTTTAAGCCGGTGTTTCCTTAATTTCATTATAACATAATTACCCGGCTAAGTAAATAATCATAAACAATGTTCCGCATTTTGAATAATGAACATATAAATCCGCTTAAACTCTTTAATTTCAAAGTAAAGCTCAACGATATTCTTCAAAAATTCACTCAACCGTCCATCAAAATCCAACGATATTCGGTAAAATACAGTGCAAAAAAAGAGCTCATGCCCTGTATGGCAGGATTCAAGTCCGCTCATCCGGAGTATATATTGATCCTCCAACTGACTCTTGAATTTTCCGGTTGCCCAAACTGTGAAATTC
>JAFLUR010000190.1 GCA_022508725.1 Oscillospiraceae bacterium | reverse complement strand
GCCCAAACTGTGAAATTCTGCGTCGGAAAACCTTGAAAAACACGCGTTTTACTGCTGTTTTCTTCCTTGACTTTCGCAAGAAAGTTCTTCGCATGATTATTCAAGACTTAATTGGGGGATCAATAACTCCGATTTTATCGGAATAACTCAGCTTAAATTTTTCTTCTTTTTGACACTCGCGATATACTCAGTATTATTCCCATTTCCGCCATAAGAATGACTATGGCCGTTCCTCCGAATGAAAAAAACGGCAGTGACATACCGGTATTCGGAATGCTTGAAGTCGCGACGGCAATATTTAAAATAGCCTGTATCATAACGTGTATTATTATTCCCGTAACCATAAGACTTGAAAATCTGTCCGGAGCCTCCTGCGCAATTTTCATGCCTCTTATCATAAGCATTATAAATAAAGCTATAACGATGACCGCCCCGAAAAATCCGCACTCCTCGCATATAACGGAAAAAATAAAATCATTGTACGGTTCGGGAAGATAGCTGTATTTCTGACGGCTGTTTCCTATGCCGAGTCCGAATATTCCTCCCGAGCCTATCGCGTAAAGCGATTGTATGACTTGCCATCCCGTATTCTGCACATCGGTGAACGGATCGTGAAAATTCATTATTCTTGCCACTCGTCCCGGTGATTTTGCCAAAATAAACGCACACGCAGCGGCTCCGAGCGGTCCGAATATAAAAGCAATTTTATAAACAGGCGTACCCGCAACGATCATCAAGAGCACGCCCACGCTCATAATAACTACAGCCCCGCTCATGTGGGTTTCCAACGACATAAGTCCGACAGTCAGACCTATCCAGAACAGACACCGGAAAATACCGCTCATCTTTGTAAGCGAATCGGGATTGTTATCCGAAAGCTTTGCTATGTACATTATTATGGATAATTTCATAAACTCGGACGGCTGAATTTGTATCGGACCTATCTCTATCCATCTTCTCGCACCGTTATAGAGTGTTCCTATTCCCGGTATAAGCACCGCGATAAGCAGAACGGTAGAAAAAACTACAGCCGCATTCGTAAATTTTTTAAATATATTGTAGTCTACCTTTGACATAAAGATCATAGCCGCAATACCGATCAGCGACGTGGCAAGCTGCTTTGTGAAAAGATAATAGGGATTATCGAATTTTGTTCTTGCCGTAGGCGCGGACGCGCTCAAAATCATAATAAGTCCGAATGAAAGCATTACTATAACAATAGCCAAAAACGTATAGTCGATATCACCGTTTACAAAACGAATTATTCCGCCGCTTTTTGCGTTATTCTCTCTCGAAGCTCCTCTCCGAGAGCTCTTCCGGTTTCCCGTTACAGTTCTGTTCATACTCATACCGCCTTTTTATAAGAATATCAGAATAGTGAAATAACCGATATAAAACAAAGCACGACAGTTACCGCGGTAAACACGGCAACGATTTTTGTTTCCTTCCATCCGCACATCTCAAAATGATGATGAACGGGACTCATTTTAAATACGCGTTTTCCCGTAAGCTTAAAGCTTGTTACCTGTATAATAACCGACAGCGCCTCAAACAGATATACAAAACCCGCTATTACAAGCACGAGCGAAAGCTTGGTTTCAACCGCCGTCACCGCAAGCATACCGCCCAGAAACAACGATCCCGTATCACCCATGAAAACTCTTGCCGGATAATGATTATATATAAGAAATCCCATACACGCGCCAACCGCGGACGCCATAAGCACACCCGCATAATCAAAACCCATCATAACGGCAGCGACCATAAAAAACAGCGATGCCGGGACGTTTACCGATGACGCCAGACCGTCAAGTCCGTCCGTAAGGTTTACCGCGTTTACCGTTCCCGTTATAACCGTAAACACAAACGGAATGTACAGCCATACGGGCATTTCGATATAAGCTCCGGTAAACGGGATAACCGTCTCCCGGGAAAATCCGCCCATAAAATAAAGTCCCGTAAGATATGCGGCGGTCACCGCAAGCTGAAGTGAAAATTTCTGTTTCGATGTAAGTCCGAGATTGCGTTTTTTTACCACCTTGATATAATCGTCCGCAAATCCGACCGCTCCGAATCCCAGACCGGCGCATAAAATAAGCAAAAATCTCGGATTAAACGGCGTTCCGACAAACGATGCCGCATATGCCGCGATAACTCCGGCTATCATCATTATTCCGCCCATCGTAGGCGTCCCGGATTTTTTTTGATGCCATGACGGTCCTTCTTCTCTTATCTCCTGTCCGAATTTGAGCTTATGCAGCCACGGTATCAGGAATATTCCCGATATGACCGTCACGGCAAATGCCGAAATAAAAGGTATAAGCATCTGTGACATAAGAATTTTTACCGATACGCTATGTAATATATTGTCTGTCATATTTTCTCCTTTAACGTATTGCGAAAACACCGGTTTATAAAAAAATCAAAAAACATACGCTTTCCCGGACTTCTGCCGGATCATTTTTTGATATTCGATTTATTCAGTATTTCCTTATATATAACCTCAAACTTCATTCCCCTTGACGCTTTTATAAGAACGGCGTCGCCGGGGCTGACATAATCCTCCGCAAAAGCCGCAAGCTCGGAAGAATTTGCAAAGGTATGCGCTTCCTTTATTCCGCCCTTCAATGCTCCGTTTTTCATATTATCCGCCTCATTGCCCGCGCACAAAAGGCAGTCGGCGCATTTTGCCGCAAGGGTGCCCGCCTTAAAATGAGCATCCTTTGAATATTCGCCGATTTCAAGCATATCACCAAGCATTGCGATACGTCTGTTCGCCTCTGCGCTTTTCAATACGTTCAATCCCGCTTCAACCGATGCCGGGCAGGCATTGTAGCAGTCATTTATAACGGTAATGCCGCCTATATCCTCAATATTCATACGCATTCCCGAGGAAATATACTCCTCGATCCCGATTTTTATATCCTCCGCCGATATTCCGTAATTAACGCCGGCGCACACCGCCGCAAGCGCATTATACACATTATGCACACCTGCGGTCTTTACATTTATTCTGTGCTCCTTATCATATATCACGACCGAAAATTCGACCCCGTTTATTCCGTTATCCTTTATATCATACGCCTTGAAATCGGCATCGGGATTTTTTATCCCGAACGATACAACTCTGTACGGCAGCTTTTTCGCCGCCGGATACAGCAGTTCATCATCACCGTTTACGATAAGCGTTGAATTATCGTCAAAAAAATCGCATATTTCAAGCTTTGCTTTCAATATTCCCTCCCGGGAACCGAGTTTTTCAATATGAGATAATCCGATATTGCTTATGACCGCGGTATCCGGACGGGCTATATCCGCAAGATAATGTATCTCCCCGAAACCGCTCATTCCCATCTCGGTCAAAGCCGCCTCATGCTCCTTCCGCAAACCGAAAATCGTCAGCGGCAAACCTATATGGTTATTGAAATTCCCTTTTGTCGTAAGTGTTTTATACTTACGGTTAAACACCGACGATATCATATCCTTTGTTGTGGTCTTTCCAACGCTTCCGGTAACCGCCGTAGTCTTTACATCGAATTTTGATTTGTAGTATTTGGCAATATCTCCGAGCGCGGCAACGGTATCGTCAACCTTTATTATCTTCGTTTCTTCACTTTTATATTCCCTGTTTACAACAGCCAAAGCCGCTCCCGACTCAAGAGCCGATCCGACAAAATCATGTCCGTCAACATTCTCGCCGGAAATCGCAACAAAAGCCGTTCCGTTACCCGCTTTCCTGCTGTCGGTGACTATATCGTTTACTGTTATATTTTCATCACACAAAATCTCACCCCTACAAGCCCTTGCAATCTCTCCCGCAGTCAAATTCATAAAATACGCCCTCTCTGTTATTTTTACAAAAATCAAATGCCCGAACAAGCGAATGAACCGAACGCGTCCCCGCCGCCCGAACCGCGAAACAATATGCGTATTCCTTCTATCCCATTCTTTAAAAAACACCGGTTTAAAGGAACTCAAAAAATAACTTACGAAAAAATCCGTGCTCATTCTTCGGCGCAAAGCGTGTACGCACCGGTTTTCCGCCTCGGCTGCATAGGCGACCGGCAGAACGAAGCCTTACGACCGACCGCTTTTTCCGAATTATTTTTTGTTCAGTGTTTCTTTAAATATTGATGAACAATGACTCTTTCATCGAAATCGATTTTTTCATTGCCGATTATCTGATAGGTCTCCTGTCCCTTTCCGGCAAGAATGATCACATCGCCCTTTTGTGCAAAATCAAGCGCATATCCTATTGCCTCGCGTCTTTTTTCGATAACAATATATTCACATCCGGTCTTTTTCATTCCTGATTCTATATCGCGTATAATATTCATCGGTTCTTCCGTTCTCGGATTATCCGAGGTTATAATGCAGTAATCGGATAACTCTCCCGCAATTTCTCCCATTATGGGTCTTTTTGTTATGTCACGGTCTCCGCCGCAGCCAAACAGCGTGATAACTCTTCCCTCGGCAAATTCCGCCACCGTGGATATTATATTCTTTATTCCGTCGGGAGTATGCGCATAATCTATAATAACCTTGTAATCGGTACCCGTGTCAAGCACCTCCACTCTTCCCGTTACGCCCTCCACGCTTTCAAGACCTTTTTTAATGCTGCCCGTGTCTATTCCCATAACCGATGCGGCGGCAATCGCTCCGAGTGAATTGTATACATTAAAGCGTCCCGGAATGGGAAGATGAATATTTTCCTCCTTATTGTCAATATCCACGTCAAACCGTATACCCTCCGCAGATACGCTTATATTCCTTCCCCGCATATCGGACGGTTCGTT